>NZ_JAIUJZ010000028.1:0-37356 GCF_020176775.1 Saccharopolyspora sp. 6M | reverse complement strand
GATCTCGTTGGACCAGGTCGAGTCCGCCTTCACCAAGATGCACGACGGAGAGGTCCTCCGTTCGGTGGTGGTGTTCTGATGAGCGCCCGCATCGACCACACCACGACGTCGGGCACCTTCTCGCTCGACGGCGAGACCCACCAGGTGGACAACAACGCGTGGGTCGTCGGCGACGACCAGGAATGCGTCGTCATCGACGTGCCGCACGACGTCGACGCGATCAAGAAGCTGATCGACGGACGCACCGTGCTGGCGATCCTCGCCACCCACGCCCACGACGACCACGTGCGCAAGGCGCCCGAGCTCGCGGCGGAGGTCGGCGCCCCGATCTTCCTGCACCCCGACGACCAGGTGCTGTGGCAGCTCACCCACCCGGACCGGGAACCCGAGCGCACCCTCGCCGACCGGCAGGTCATCGGCGTCGCGGGCACCGGGCTGCAGGTGCTGCACACCCCGGGGCACGCGCCCGGCTCGGTGTGCCTGTACTCGGCGGACCTGGGCACCGTGTTCACCGGCGACACCCTGTTCGCGGGCGGGCCCGGCGCCACCGGACGGTCCTACTCGGACTTCGGCGTGCTCGTCGAGTCCATCCGGGACCGGTTGCTCACGCTGCCCGAGGTGACCACCGTGCACCCCGGTCACGGAGAGAGCACGACGATTGCCGAGGTTTTGCCCCAGTTCGATGAATGGGTCGCCCGCGGCTACTGATTTCGGGCACTCGGTGTGCGCATACTGCGGGGCGTGCCGAATGCGTTGGTGAAACGAGCGTTCCTGCTCGACCTCGCCATGGTCGTGCTGTTCACCGTCATGCACGCCCTGATCCTGCATCTCGAATCACCAGGGCCGCCCGGGCGGCCCTGGTGGTCGATGATGCTGGTCACCGTGCCCGCCTTCGCGCTGCTGCTGGTGCGGCGCAGGTGGCCGTGGGTGTCGCTGCTGGCGGGCTTGGCCGCGGCGACCACGTTGACCCTGGTGGGGGTTCCGGAGAACCCGCTGAACTTCACGATCCTGGTGGGCGTGTACTCGGTCTGCCAGCGGAGTGGGACCGTGGGGGCCGTGACGGCCACCGTGCTCGCGATGCTCTGGCCGGTGCTGTACTCGTGGTACGACCCGCCGTTGTCCGCGTTCGTGAGCACCGTGATGGCGTCCATCGACCTGTTCATGGTCGTCGGGCTCGCCTACGCCGTCCGCTTCGGCAGGCAGCGGGCCGCCCAGCTGGAGCACACCGTGGAACTGCTCGACCAGGCGCGGGACCAGCTCGCGGCCGAGGCGGTCGCGGGGGAGCGGGCCCGCATCGCCCGCGAGTTCCACGACATCGTCTCGCACAACCTGTCCGTGGTGGCGCTGCGGGCCGGCGTCGCCCGGGCGCTCGTGGACCGGGATCCGGGGCACGCGGAGCAGACGCTGCGCGAACTGGAGCACACCTCGCGGGCCGCGCTCGGCGAACTCCGCGGCCTGCTCGGCAGGTTGCGCGAAGAACCCGCGGAGCAGGGCGCCGCTTCCGGCGACGATCCCGGCCGGCATCCCGCACCCGGCCTGCACCGGGTGGACCACCTGGTGGAGTCGGTGCGCGGCACCGGTGTCGTGTGGCGGCTGGACCGCCGCGGCGAGGTGCGCGAACTCGGGCCCGGCGTGGAGATGGCGGCCTACCGCATCGTGCAGGAAGCCGTGACGAACGTGCTCAAGCACGCGGGCAGCGGCTACGCCCGGGTCCTGCTGGACTACGGCAGCGGCGCGCTGCGCCTGGAGGTCACCAACCACGCCACCGGGCCGGACAGCTTCGCGCGCGGACTCGCCGAGAAGGTGCCCGGACTGTCCCCGGTGCGCGGCGGTGGATCGGGCCGCGGGCTCATCGGCCTGCGGGAACGCGTCGCGCTGCTGGGCGGGACGTTCACCGCGCACCCGGTTTCGAACGGGTTCCACTTGGCGGCCGTGCTACCGTGCCCGGAAAATTCGGACCTTGCCTGACCCGTATTTGAAGCCGGTTCCGGCCGGTGCGCGGCGGCCCGAACCGAGGAGGTCCGTGGTGGAGCACCCCGCGGAGACGACGGTGCTCGTCGCCGACGACCAGGCGATGATCCGCGCGGGACTGGTGGCGCTGCTGTCCGCCGAGCCCGACCTGCGAGTTCTCGCCGAAGCCGAGGACGGTGCCGCCGCGGTGGCCGCCGTGCGCAGGCGGCGCCCCGACGTGGTGCTGATGGACGTGCGGATGCCCGGGATGGACGGCATCAGCGCGGCCCGCGAGATCATGACCGCCACCGAGGGCGGGACCTCGGTCATCATGCTCACCGTGCACGACCTCGACGAGTACGTGTACGCGGCGCTGCGCGCCGGGGCCAGCGGCTTCCTGCTCAAGGACGCCCCACCGGAAGAACTGGTGCGCGCGGTGCACACCGTCGCCGCCGGGGAGGCGCTGCTGGCGCCGCGCGTGACGCGGCGGCTGCTGACCAGGTTCGCCTCGCTCGGCGTCCGGGACGCCTCCACCGAGCTCAGCGGGCTCACCAACCGCGAGCTGGACGTGCTGCTGGAGGTCGCGCGCGGCGGCTCGAACGCCGACATCGCGCGGAACCTCGGGCTGGCCGAGCTGACGGTGAAATCGCACCTGTACCACGTGATGCAGAAGCTGCACCTGAGCTCGCGGACCCAGCTGGTGATCACCGCTTATGAGACCGGGTTGGTCTCCCCAGGCCAAGTGAACGGCCCAGAAGCCCCCGTCTGAAATCCGGCCTGTCCTCTGCTCCGAATGGCGGGGGTGTCCGGCCCGGGCGCCGCGTCACCGCTGCCGCGGGGTGTAATGGGGGGATGAGTGCTGCGCTGCGGGTGGGGTTGGTCGGGTACGGCATCGCCGGGGCGGTGTTCCACGCGCCGCTGATCGCGGCGAACCCGGGGCTCGAACTGTCCGCTGTGGTCACCCGGAACCCGCAGCGGCGCGCCGCGCTCGACGCCGCGCACCGCACGAGCGCCGTCGTCGACGGCGTGCCCGCGCTGCTCGACCGCGGTGGGCTCGACCTCGTGGTGGTGGCCAGCCCGAACCGGCTGCACGTCGAGCACACCACCGAGGTGCTGCGCGCCGGGCTGCCCGTGGTGGTGGACAAGCCGTTCGCACCCACCGCGGCGGCGGCGCGGGAGCTCGTCGCCGAGGCGCGGCGCCGTGACCTGCTGCTGACCGTGTTCCAGAACCGCCGGTGGGACAACGACTTCCGCACCCTCGCCAGGCTGATCGACGCCGGGGAGCTCGGCGCGGTGCACCGCTTCGAGTCCCGGTTCGAGCGCTGGGTGCCGACGCCGAAGACCGGCTGGCGCGAATCCGGCGGGCCCGAGGAGGCGGGCGGCGTGCTCTACGACCTGGGCAGCCACCTCATCGACCAGGCGCTGGCCCTGTTCGGCCCGGTCGCGAGCGTCTACGCCGAAGTGGACGCGCGCCGCCCCGGCAGCGCGGTGGACGACGACACCTTCCTCGCGCTGACCCACACCGGCGGCGTCCGCTCGCACCTGTGGGTCGGCAAGTTCAGCGCCCAGCACGGCCCGCGGCTGCGGGTGCTCGGTGACCGCGCCGGCTACACCAAGTACGGGCTCGACCCGCAGGAGGCGGCGCTGAAGAGCGGGGCGCTGCCCGGCGCGGACTGGGGTGTCGAAGCGGAGTCGCTGTGGGGCGAGCTCGGCACCGTCGAGGAGTCGCGGCGGGTGCCGACCGAACCGGGCGCCTACCCGGAGTTCTACGACCTGCTGGTCACCGCGCTGCGCGACGGTTCGGCACCGCCGGTGGACCCGGCCGACGCCATCACCGGGCTGGAGATCATCGAAGCGGCCCGCCGCTCCGCCGCCGAAGGCCGAGTCGTGCACCTCTGACCGGACCGCGGCCCGACAGTCCTGATCGATCTCCGGCGAGAGCGGGGATTGCGGCGGCGGCGGCGGGCTGGGAACGCTGCGGGGTGAAGCGATCCCGCACGGCGTTCCCCGGAGGTTCCGGATGGCCACCCTGACCGCCGACGCACCCGCCGACCTCGACGCGCGCGAACTCCAGCGCGTCGACCAGTGGTGGCGGGCCGCGAACTACCTGTCCGCGGCGCAGATCTACCTGATGGGCAACCCGCTGCTGCGGGAACCGCTGCGACCCGAGCACGTCAAGCCGCGACTGCTCGGCCACTGGGGCACCACGCCCGGACTGACCTTCCTGTACGCGCACCTCAACCGCGCCATCCGCCGCCGCGACCTGGACATGATCTACGTGACGGGCCCGGGGCACGGCGGGCCGGGCGTGGTCGCCGCGACCTGGCTGGAAGGCACCTACGGCGAGATCTACCCGGACGTCGCGCAGGACGTGCCGGGGTTGCAGCGGCTGGTCACCCAGTTCTCCTTCCCCGGCGGCATTCCCAGCCACGCCGCACCGGAGACGCCCGGGTCGATCAACGAAGGCGGCGAACTCGGCTACTCGCTGGCGCACGCCTACGGCGCCGCGTTCGACAACCCGGATCTGACGGTGGCCTGCGTGGTCGGCGACGGGGAGGCGGAGACGGGGCCGCTCGCGGCCGGTTGGCACTCCAACAAGTTCCTCGACCCGGCGCGGGACGGCGCGGTGCTGCCGCTGCTGCACCTCAACGGCTACAAGATCGCGAACCCGGCGGTGCTGGCCCGCATCCCCGAGCACGAGCTGCTGGAGCTGCTGCGCGGCTACGGCTACGAACCGCGCGTGGTGTCCGGGTCCGATCCGGCGGTGATGCACCGGTCCTTCGCCGCGGCCCTCGACGGCTGCCTCGACGAGATCGACCGCATCCGCTACCGCGCCCGGCACGAGGGCGTGGTGGAGCGCCCGCGCTGGCCGATGATCGTGCTGCGCACCCCGAAGGGCTGGACCGGGCCCGATGTGGTGGACGGGCAGCAGGTCGAAGGCACCTGGCGGGCGCACCAGATCCCGCTCTCCGACCCGCGCGGCGACCCGGACCACCTGCGGCAGCTGGAGGACTGGCTGCGCAGCTACCGGCCGGAGGAGCTGTTCACCGCCGACGGCGCGCCGGTCGAGGAGATCCGGCGGCTCAACCCGAGCGGCACGCGGCGGATGAGCGCCAACCCGCACGCCAACGGCGGCCTGCTGCTGCGCGGGCTGCGGCTGCCGGACTTCCGCGAGCACGGCGTACCGGTGCCCGAACCGGGCGCCACCAGCGGGGAGGCGACCCGGGTGCTCGGCGAGTTCCTGCGGGACGTGCTGACCCGCAACCGGCTCGCCGCGAACTTCCGGCTGTTCTCCCCGGACGAGAACAACTCGAACCGGCTCGGCGCCGTGCTGGCGGCGACCTCCCGCGCGTGGATGGGGGAGCCCGACCCGGGCGACGACTCGCTCGCCCCGGACGGGCGGGTGATGGAGGTGCTGTCCGAGCACACCTGCCAGGGCTGGCTGGAGGGCTACCTGCTCACCGGCAGGCACGGGTTGTTCTCCTGCTACGAGGCGTTCGCGCACCTGGTGGACTCGATGCTTAACCAGCACGCGAAGTGGCTGAAGGTGAGCACCGGGCTGGCGTGGCGGCAGCCGATCGCCTCGCTGAACTACCTGCTCACCTCGCACGTGTGGCGCCAGGACCACAACGGCTTCTCGCACCAGGACCCCGGGTTCATCGACCACGTGGTGAACAAGAAGGCCGAGATCGTGCGGGTCTACCTGCCCCCGGACGCCAACACGCTGCTGTCGGTCGCCGACCACTGCCTGCGCAGCCGGGACTACATCAACGTCGTCGTCGCAGGCAAGCAGCCCGCCCCGCAGTACCTCGGCGTGGACGACGCGGAAGTGCACTGCACCAAGGGGATCGGCATCTGGGAGTGGGCGAGCACCGACCGCGACGGCGAACCGGACGTGGTGCTGGCCTGCGCCGGGGACGTGCCGACGATGGAGACCCTCGCCGCCGTGGACCTGCTGCGCCGCCGGTTCCCCGAGCTGCGGATGCGGGTGGTCAACGTGGTGGACCTGATGCGGTTGCAGGACGCGCGGGAACACCCGCACGGGCTGTCCGATGTGGAGTTCGACGCGCTGTTCACCACCGACAAGCCGGTGATCTTCGACTACCACGGCTACCCGTGGCTGATCCACCGGTTGACCTACCGGCGGCACAACCACGCGAACCTGCATGTGCGCGGCTACCAGGAGGAGGGCACCACCACGACCCCGTTCGACATGTGCGTGCTCAACGAGATCGACCGGTTCCACCTCGCCATCGAGGTCATCGACCGCGTCCCCGGACTCGGGTACCGGGCGGCGCACGCGCGGGAGGAACTGCTCGGCAAGCTCGTCGAACACCGGCGGTACGTCACCACGCACGGCGAGGACCTGCCGGAAGTCCGCGACTGGAAGTGGAGCTGATCATGCGGGTGCTGACGGTCAACGCCGGATCCAGCAGCCTCAAGCTGCGCCTGCTGCACGACGACGAACAGGTCGCCGGGCACGACGTGCAGCACTGGCGGGGCGAGCCGGACCCGGTCCGGGACTTCTTCCACGAGCACGGCGCGCAGGCCATCGGGCACCGCGTGGTGCACGGCGGCCCGAAGCTGCAGGGGCCCGCGGTGCTCGACGAGGCGCTGCTGCGCTACCTGTCCGAGCTCACCGAGCTCGCGCCGCTGCACCAGGCGCGCGCGCTCGACGCGATCCGCGCCGCCGCCGAGTGCGCGCCCGGCACCCCGGCGGTGGCGTGCGTGGACACCGCGTTCCACACCACGCTGCCGGAGGCGGCCCGCACCTACGCGCTGCCGAAGGAGTGGAACGAGCGGTGGGGGCTGCGCCGGTACGGCTTCCACGGCCTCTCCCACGGCTACGCGTCCCGGCGCGGCGCCGAACTGGCCGGGCTCACCGGCGGGCGGGTGCTCAGCTGCCACCTCGGCGCGGGCGCGTCGCTGGCGGCGGTGCGCGACGGGCGCTGCGTCGACACCACCATGGGCTTCACCCCGGACGAGGGACTGGTGATGGCGACCCGCAGCGGTTCGGTCGATCCGGGACTGCTGGAGTGGTTGCTGACCAGCGGGAAGGTCGGGGTGGACGAGCTGTGCACCGCGCTGCGGACGCGGTCCGGGCTGGCCGGGCTCGCCGGTGGGTCCGGCGACCTGCGGGACGTGCTGACCGCGAGCGCCGACTGCGACCAGGACGCCGAACTCGCCTACGACGTGTACGTGCACTCGCTGGTGCGGCACGCGGGCGCCATGGTCGCGGCGATGGGCGGGCTGGACCTGCTGGTGTTCACCGGCGGCGTGGGGGAGCACCAGCCGCGGCTGCGCGCCGAGGTCGCGGACCGGCTCGGCTTCCTCGGGGTGGCGGTGGACCCGGAGCGCAACGCGGCGGCCGACGCGGACGCCGACATCGGCGAGGCGGGTGCCCGGGTGCGCAGCGTCGTCGTCGAATCCCGCGAGGACCTGGAGATCGCGCGGCAGACCGCGCGGGCCCTCACCGCCGAGCCGGTGCCGACCGGGTGAGCGGGCCGCGTCGGCTAGCTCGGTGTGCCCTCCCGGTCGGCGAGCCACCCGGCGAACAGCTCCTCGTACCGGCGCGCCCGCACCGGATCGGGCTCGACCCGCCGCAGCTCGCAGCCCAGCAGCGACCGCGCTTCGTCCAGGTCGGCGGTCGCGCCCGTGCCGACCAGGCCCACCGCCGCGGCCCCGAGCAGCGTCACGTCCGGTTCGGCGCACACCAGCACCGGCCGCCCCAGCACGTCCGCGCGCAGCCGCGTCGCCACCGGTGAGCGGGTGAGGCCACCGGCCAGCAGCACCGGCAGCCGCCCGGACTCCGGCGGGTCGAGCAGGTCCACGCCCTCGCGCACCGCGAACGCGGCGCCTTCCTGGGCCGCGCGCACCAGGTGCGCCGCCGAGTGCGCCGGTTCCTGACCGAGCAGCGCGCCACGTTCCTCGGGCCGCCAGCGCGGGAACCGGCTGCCGGTGGTCGCGGGCAGCATCCGCAGCCCGTCGGCGCCGGGCGGCACCGCGGCCACGTCCTCGTCCGCCACCGGCCCGACCAGCTCGCGCCACCCGGCGACCGCACCGCCCGTCATGCCGGTGGCGCCCCCGGCCACCCAGCGATCCCCGAGCAGCGCCGGGTTGAGCAGCGCCGACGGTGGAGCCGAGGTGTCGTCGAGCAGCCGCCCCACGACATCGGTGGTGCCCGCGACGTCGGCGATGCCCCCGACGTGCGACCCGAGCAGCAAGCCGATGCCGATCGACCCGTCCGGCCCGCCTGCCAGCACCGGGGTCCCCGCGGGCAGCGCGCAGCGCGCTGCGGCCTCCCGGTGCACCTCGCCGAGGACGTCGGCCGCCCGGACCTGCTCCGGCAGCCAGCGCGGGTCGATGCCCAGCGCCTCCACCGCGGGCACGTTCCACGTCCGGCGCGGCACGTCGGCGAGCAGCGTGTACGCGGCGTGCACCGGGTCCGTGCCGACCCGGCCCGTCAACCGGGCCACGAGGAAGTCCTTCGGACTCAGCAGGTGGCGCACCCGGGAGGCCACCGCCGGATCGCGGCGCAGCGCGAGCGCGCGGGCCAGCGCGCCACCGGTGATCGCCGGGCGCCGCGCCGCCCGCAGCAGCGCGTCCCGCAGCCCCGGGTCGACCGCGCGCAGCTCGTCGAGCCCGCGCGGATCCGACCAGCCGCCCGCCTCGTCCACCGGCCGCAGCCGCTCGTCCACCGCGACCACGCCCAGGTGGGCGGAGACCACCAGCGCCGAGACCGGCGAGCGGGGGAGGGCGGCGAGCGCCGAGGCCACGTCGGTGCACAAGCGCTCCGCGTCGAACCGCTCACCGCTCCCCGCCGGCCGCTCCACCCGAGCGCGGCCGCGGATCGCCCCCTCCGCGTCGACCGCGGCCGCGCGGATCGCGGAGGTGCCCACGTCGACGGCGACGACGCAGCGCGCACCCCGGTTCATCGGCGCCCGCTCACACCGCACCGCCGTCCCGCAGCCGCGCCAGCTCCTCGGCGCTGCGACCGAGCAGTTCCCGGTAGACGTAGTCGTTGTCCTCGCCGACAGTCGGCGGTGCCTTGCGGGTGGTGGGCGGGCTCTTGTCCATCTTCACCGGGTTGCCGGGCAGCCGGAGCCGTCCCAGCTCCGGGTGTTCGACGTCCACGACCATGTCGCGGGCGGCGATCTGCGGGGAGGCGGCGACCTCGGGGACGGTCGCCACCTTGGCGCAGGGAATGCCCGCGTCGCCGAGCACCGCACCGATCTCGGCGCAGCTGCGGTGCGCCGCCCACTCGGCGACGGCCCGCTCCAGCGGTTCCTGATCGGCCATCCGGCCCGCGACGGTGCGGTACTCGGGCACCTCCAGCAGGTCCTCCCGGCCGATGGCGCGGCACAGCTTCGGGAACAGGCCGTTGGTGCCCGCCTGCACGTACACGTCTCCGTCGAGCGCCGGATACACGTTGACCGGTGCGGTGAGCAGGTCGCGCGATCCGCTGCGCGGCATGTCCAGGTCCAGCATCAGGTGCGCGATCAACCGGGTGCCCAGCGTCGCGAACATCGAGTCCAGCGAGGCCACGTCGACTCGTTGGCCCTCCCCGGTGGCCTTGCGGTGCGCGATCGCGGCGAACGCGCCGATCGCCGCCTGGTAGCCGGTGACGTAGTCGGCGATGTAGGTGCCGGTCAGCGTCGGTTTCCCGTCGGCCTCCCCGGTGATGGACATCAGCCCGGAGGAGGCCTGCGAGATCGCGTCGAACAGCGCCCGCTGGGACAGCGGCCCGGTCTGGCCGTAGCCGGAGATCGACACCAGCACGACGTCCGGTTTGAGCTCCACCATCCGCTCGTAGCCGAGGCCCATCCGCTCGACCGTGCCGGGCCGGTAGTTCTCCACCACCACGTCGGCCCAGCGCACCAGGTCTTCGAGCACGGCGAGCGCCTCGGGGTGGCGGGTGTCGAGGGTGGCGCCGTGCTTGTTGCGGTTGTAGAGCATCGTGTAGACGCTCTCGCCCTCGTAGTAGGGCTCGTGGTGGCGCGCGTCCTCACCGCCGGGGCGTTCGACCTTGACGACCTCCGCGCCGAAGTCCGCCAGGATCTGCGCGCAGATCGGTCCCGCGATGAACCGGGACAGGTCCAGGACCTTCAGCCCGTCGAGCGGGCCGGGTGATCCGGATGGCATCGTCGCCCTCCTCCTCGTGCCGCCGGGCCGCGTCGCCCGGCGTTCCCATGGTGCGCCGCGGTGCGCGCGGCGGTTCCGCCGCGCGGAGCGAGCGCGAAGTCCGATCGGCTCAGCTCTGCGGGCGGTGCGGGGTGAACGCGGGATAGGTCCAGGCGTTGGCCGCGCGGTCCAGCACCACGTCGATCAGGAACGGGCGGCCGGTGGCGAACGCGTCCTTCGCGGTGGTCAGGAGCTCGTCGACCTCGGTGACGCGCGCGGCGGCGACGCCCATCCCGGCGGCGACCCGGGCGAAGTCCACGTCGCCGAAGTCGACGCCGGTGGTGCGGCCGTCGAAGTGCAGCTCCTGCTCCTGTCGGATGTTGCCGTAGCTGGAGTCGTTGAGGACGACCAGCACGACCGGGCCGCCGGTGCGGGCCAGCGTCTCCAGCTCGCCGAGGCTCATGCCCAGCGAACCGTCGCCGATCAGCGCCAGCACCGGGGATTCCGGGTCGGCGGCGGCGCAGGCGATGGCCGCGGGCAGCGCGAAGCCCATGTTCCCGAAGCCGACGGGCTTGAGGTAGCGGTGCGGCAGGTCCATCTCCCACAGGAACGACCACACGCCGGGGTTGCCCGCGTCCGGGATCAGCACCGTTTCGGCGGGAGCGACCTCGCGCAGCGCGCGGACCGCGGCGGCGGGCGCGATGGTGCCGGCGGTGACCGGTGCGCGGGATTCCGAGCGCGCCCACCACTCGCGTTCGGCGCCCTGCAGCTCGTCGAGCCAGCCGACGCGTCCGGCGCGGGCCTGCTCGGCGCGGTCGGCGGTGGCGGTGCGCAGGTCGCGGCTGAACGCGGCGAGATCGCCGACGACGCCGGTGGTGCTCTCCGCGTAGTAGCGCCCGATCATCGCCGGGTCCACGTCCACCTGGACGACCTGCGGCAGCCGCAGCCGCCACCGGCCGGTGGAGACCGCGTTGAGGCTGTTCCCCAGCGCCAGCACCAGGTCCGATTCCGCGACGACCCGGGAGCTCAGGTTGGTGCCCATCCGGGACAGCGCGCCGAACACCAGCGGGTGCGTGGTGGGCACGGCGCCGATCCCGTTGAAGGTGGTGACGACGGGGATGCCGAGCGCCTCGGCCAGCGCCAGCACCTCGGCGCCCCCGCGGGACCGGTTGCCGCCGTTGCCGAGCCAGATCACCGGGCGTTCCGCGGCGAGCACCCGTTCGGCGATCTCGGCGATGCGGGCGGGGGAGGCGACCGGCCGGTCCTCGACCCAGGAACGCGCCGGGTGCACCGCGGGCACCTCGGGCGCGTCGGCGAGCACCTGCTCGATGGTGTCCCGGGCGAAGTCGAGGTGCACCGGCCCGGGATTGCCGGTCATGGCGTTGACGTAGGCCTCCTCCATCGCCTGCTTGATCGAGGAGCCGTGCGCGACGAGGCGGGAGAACTTGGTGAACGGCCCGAAGATCTGCACGTGATCGGCGTTCTGCGCGTCGTCCTTGTGGATGTTCTCGCCGTTGTTGTTGCAGGTGATGATGATCGCCGGGCTGGAGTCGCGGAACGCCCCGCCGACCCCGGTGAGCAGGTTCGTGGCACCCGGGCCGGTGGTGGCGATGGCGACCGCGGGCCGCCCGGTGCGGCGGCCGTGCGCGTCGGCCATGACCGCGGCGGCGCCTTCGTGCCGGGTGTGCACGAACTCGATCGACGGGGTGTCGATGAGCGCGTCGGTGATCGCGAGGGTCTGGCCGCCGACCACGCCGAAGACGTGGGTGATCCCGAGCGATTCGAGCATCGTCACGACGAGCTGACCGCCGGTGGGCTTGTCCGACATCCGTGCATCCTCACTTCGCGTTGGGCAGGTCCGCCGGTGGCGCGCGGCGGGTTCGCGTCCCGGCTCCGCCCCGGCCGGTGTCCGGATCTCCAGGGGGTGCGCGGGGTTCCTCCTCGGCCGGCTCGCGCCGGGCGGGTCGCCCCTTGACCGGGGCGGTGCGCCGGGCTTTACTGTAGCTCGAAACGGCTAGTTGTCTAGTCTTTTGTTCGGTGCGATGACCGGGCATCGTCGAGCACCCCGCGCACGACCAGCGGAGATCCCGGCGCGCTCCGCGGCGCAGGCGCCGGACGCGCGCACCTGCCGCGACCGGACCGGCCGACGACACCTGAACCACAGCGACAACGGAGTCAGCACATGGTCAGTGGCCCACCACCCACCTCCCCACCGGAGCACGCCCCCGACCGGCGGCGGCTGGCGCGGCGCGCGGCGTTCGCCAGCCTCGTCGGGACCGCCGTGGAGTGGTACGACTACTTCATCTTCGGCACCGCCTCCGCGCTGGTGTTCGGCACGCTGTTCTTCCCCGGCGACGACCCGGTCGTCGGCACCCTGTCCGCGTTCGCGGTGTTCGGCGTCGGCTTCTTCGCCCGCCCCGTCGGCGGCATCGTGTTCGGGCACCTCGGCGACAAGATCGGCCGGAAGGCCGCACTGGTCACCACGCTGCTGATGATGGGGACGGCGACGTTCCTCATCGGGCTGCTGCCCACCGCCGCGGTCATCGGGATCTGGGCACCGGTGCTGCTGGTGCTGTGCCGCCTGGTGCAGGGGCTCGGCGTCGGCGGCGAGTGGGGCGGGGCCTCGCTGGTCGCCGTCGAGTTCGCGCCCCCGGGCAAGCGCGGCCTCTACGGCACCTTCCCGCAGATCGGCAACGCCGTCGGACTCGTGCTGAGCACCGGCGTCTTCGCCTGGGTGTCCACGCTGCCCGAACCGCAGCTGATGTCCTGGGGCTGGCGGGTGCCGTTCCTGCTCAGCGGGGTGCTGATCGCGCTGGGCATGGTCATCCGGCTCAAGCTCACCGAGACGCCCGCTTTCCAGGCCGCGCAGCGCAGCCTCGACGCCGACGCCGACGCGGCGGAGAAGCCGCCGCTGGGCCAGGTGCTGCGGCACTTCCGGCGGCCGCTGCTGCTGGCGATGGGGATGCGGCTCGGCGAGGTCTTCGCCGGCTACCTCATCCTCACCATCGGGCTGGCCTACGCCACGAGCTACACCGACCTGCCCGAGACCGACGTGCTGCTGGCCGGGACGGTCGCCGCGGTGCTCGCGCTGTTCGGCTACGGCGCCTCCGGGCTCGCCTCCGACCGCTGGGGCAGGCGCGCCGTGTTCGCGTTCGGCGCGGTCGCCGGGCTGGTGCTGGTGTTCCCGTTCTTCTGGGCGCTCGACACCGGGTCGGTAGCGCTGATGTTCGTGGTCTACGTGGGTTTCTACGTGCTCTCGGTCGGGCCGATGTACGGCGTGGAACCGGCGTTCTTCGCGGAGCTGTTCGGCACCAAGGTCCGCTACACCGGCATCTCGCTGGCCGCGCAGCTGCCCGGCATCCTGATCGGGCTGTGGCCCGCCGCCTCCACCGCGCTGCTGCTGGCCACCGGCGGCGATCCGTGGCCGGTCGCCGCGATCACCGGTGGATTCGTCCTCATCGGACTGGTGTGCGCGTGGCTGGCGCCGGAGACCAGCAGGCTCGACATCGACGGCACCGGTGGCACCGACGCACCCGCCGCCGCACCCGCCGTCGACGGGGGAGGAGTGCGATGACCGCGCCACCGCTGGACGGGCTGCGGGTGCTCGACCTGTCCCGGTTCATCGCCGGACCGCTGTGCTGCCAGATCCTCGGCGACATGGGCGCCGAGGTCATCAAGGTCGAGCGGCCCGGCGGCGAGGACTCGCGGCGCAACGTGCCGCACCACCGCGGGCACAGCCTCTACACGCTCAACTACAACCGCAGCAAGCACGGCATCACCCTCGACACCCGGCACCCGAAAGCGCTGGGAGTGCTGGAAGAACTCGTGCGCGGCAGCGACGTCGTGGTGGAGAACTTCCGGCCCGGAACGCTCGCGAAGATGGGCCTCGGCTGGGAGCGGATCCACGAGCTCGACCCGCGTGCCGTCCTCGTGTCGATCTCCGGGTTCGGCCAGACCGGCCCCAACCGGGACCGCGCCCTGTTCGACGCGATCGCGCAGGCCGCCTCCGGGCTGATGAGCATGACCGGCACGCCCGACGGCCCGCCCACGATGGCCGGGGCGTTCGTCGCCGACCACATCGCCGCCTTCCACGGCGTGATGGGCGCGATGATGGCGCTCGCCGCCCGTGCCCGCACCGGAGACGGCCAGCACGTCGACATCTCCTGCCTGGACGCGCTGTTCTCCTGCATGGGCACGCTGCCCGCGGCTTGGCGGATGCTCGGCGAGGAGGTCGGGCGCACCGGCAACCGGGACCACATCACGGTGCCCGCCAACGCCTATCCCACCGCCGACGGGTACCTGTACCTGCACGCGGGCACCGACGCGCTGTTCCCGCGGCTCGCCGCCGCGATGGGGATGCCCGAGCTGACCGGCGACCCGCGGTTCGCCGACCAGGAAGCCCGGTTGGTGCACGTCGAAGCGCTGGACGACGTGGTGCGCGGCTTCACCCGGCGGCACACCTCGGAGCGGATCGGGGAGCTGCTCGCCGCGGCGGGCGTGCCGTATTCCCCGGTCAACAGCGTCGCCGAGGCGACCGACTCGGCGCAGGTGCGGGCCAGGGACATGATGATCGAGGTGGAGCACCCCGAGCTCGGCACCCTCGTGCTGCCCGGGCTCGCCCTCAAGCTCGGCGGCACGCCCGGCTCGGTCCGCAAAGCACCGCCGCTGCCCGGCGAGGACAACGCCGAGGTCTACCCGCGGCTGCTCGGCCTGGACGCCGACGAGCTCGCCGCGCTGCGCGCCGACGGCGTGATCTGACCCCCGACAGGAAGCGAGAACCGCATGACCTGGCGAGATCTGACCGATCCGCGCGCGGTCGCCCACGGCGTGGACCACGAGGCCGGGCTCAAGGAACCGGTCTTCGAGAACCTGAGCATCCCCGAGCACTTCGGGCCCGTCACCGTCCTCGTCGACGACCACAAGATCAAGCGGTACGCGTTCACCCAGGACGACCACCACCCGTGGCACTTCGGCCCGAGCCCGTTCGGCGGCCGCATCGCGCACGCGGGGCTGCTGTCCAACGACCTCGTGCAGCTGTTCACCACCGCCTACCGGGCGAGCCGCACCGTCGGGCTGCACACCGAGGAGCAGCTGTGGTTCGACGGGCCCGCGCACCTCGACGAGGAGGTGGTGCTGGCCGGGTCCTACGTGGACTCCTACACCCGGCGCGGCCAGGACTACGTGGTGATGGAGGCGAGCGCCACCGCCGCCGACGGACGCGGCATCCTGCGGCACCGCGGCGTCGAGATACTGCGCACCCGGCCCGGTGACGTCGCAGGCCGCAACCGGACCGGTGGTGGCGGCACGGCCGGGACCGTCGACGGCACCTTCGACCCGGACGCCCCCACCGCGGTCGCCGGAACGCCGACCGTGCGGCCCGGGGCGCCGCTGCCGCCGCTGCACGTCACGATCACGCAGGAGCAGGCGTCGGTGTTCTCCCGCTGCGGCGAGTACGTCCGCAACACCCACAGCGACCTGGCCGTGGCCAGGGAGGCAGGGCTGCGCATCCCCATCGTGCAGGGACAGCAGCAGTGCGGGCTGATCACCGGGATGCTCACCCGCTTCTTCGGCGCCGACCTGTTCACCGGTGGATGGCTGCGGGTCAAGTTCATCAACCCCGTCGAGGTCTTCGAACCCCTGGAGGTGGGCGGTGCCGTCACGGCCGTGCAGGAAGCGGGCCCCGGGCGCCTCGCGATCGACGTCGAAGTGTGGGTGCGCCGCGCCGACGGCAAGCTCAGCACCGTCGGCTGGGCGCGCGCCGAAGCCCCCGAAACCGCCCCGCGGCGGACCTGAGCGTCCGCACCGGGCGGATACCCTGAGAGCCGATCACACCACCCCGAGGAGTTCCCCGCCGTGGCCACGCGCCCGATGTACGAGGTCATCCGAGACGACCTGCTCGACCGGATCAACACCGGCGCGCTCGCCCCCGAGAGCCGGCTGCCGAGCGAGAAGGAACTCGCCGAGCGCTACGGCGTCAGCCGCATGACGGTCCGGCAGGCCTTCGACGCGCTGGTGCGGGAACGGCTGGTGGTGCGCAGGCGCGGCGCGGGCAGCTTCGTGGCCCCGCGGCGCGCCCGGTCCCGGCGGTTGAACCGGCTGGTTCCCTTCGGCGACGAGGTCACCGAGGACGTGGTCACCACCGAGATCCGCCGCGCCGTGCTCGTCCCGCCCGGCGAGATCGCCGAGGTCCTCGACCTCGACGATGCGGCGGAAGCGGTCCGGCTCGTCCGGCTCCGCACCGTCGACGGAACGCCCGCGGCCGTGCAGGAGTCCTGGGTGCCGGTCGCCGCCGCCCCCGGGCTCGCCCGCGCCGAGCTGGTCGCGGGCTCGCTGTACCGCACCCTCGCCGAGCGCTGCGGCGTCGCGGTCAGCTGGGCCGAGCAGGAGATCACCGCCTGCGCCGCGACGAAGGAGCTCGCCGGCCTGCTGGAGGTGGCCGTGCGCGCCCCGCTGGTGGAGGCGCACCGGACCACGCACGACGACACCGGGCGCGCCGTCGAGCACGCCCGGAGCTGGACTCGGCCGGAATTCCCGTTCGTCGTCCGGCTCGACACCTGACCCCTCGCGGCACGAGCCGCGCACCCCGTCGCCACGTCCCGCCCGCCGCGGGACGGCGATGCCCCACGCCCAGAGGAGCTGGCCATGAACCGGTGGTGGACCGGAACCAAGGAAGCGATCTTCGAGAACATCGAGGTCCCGGAGGTGTTCGGCCCGTTCGACGTGGTCGTCGACGAGCGGATGGTGCGCAACTACGCCTTCGCCCAGGACGACGACGGAGCCGGGCGGCTCACCGCCGCGGACGGGCGACCGGCGGCCAGTCCCGCGGTGCTGTCCAACGAGCTGCTGTTCCTGTTCTACGCCGCCTACGACGGCAACACGGCGCGCGGGCTGCACACCCACGAGGAGCTCTCGCTGCACTCGCCGGTCGTGATCGGCGAGACCGTCACCCTCAGCGGCCGGTACGTGCACACCGAGGTGCGGCGCGGCAACGGCTACGTCGTGATGGAGGCCGAAGCCCGAGGCGCCGACGGCAGGCTGCTGCTGCGCCACCGCGGCACCGAGATCATGCGGGTGCACGCCGCCGACGTGGTGGGCGGCAGCACCGCGCCGGCCCCGTCCCGGCTGGTCACCGGCGAGCTCCTCGACGTCGCCCCGGCCGCCGCGGCGAGCGGGGACCTCGACGAGCGGACCCCGATCCGGCCGGTGCGCAAGAAGATCTCGCAGGAGCAGATGTACGTCTTCTCCTGGGGCGGCCGCGGGTTCTCCAACATCCACACCGATGCGGCGGGCGCGCGGCGCTCCGGGATGGACCGCACCGTCGCCCAGGCGATGCAGCAGGTCGGCTACCTCTCCGAGATGCTCACCGCGTTCCACGGCGGCGCGTGGATCGACGGCGGGCACCTGGCGGTGAAGTTCGTGCACCCGTTCTACGTGGACGAGGAGGTCACCGCCCGCGGCGCGGTGCTGGGCGCCATCGAGCACGAGGGGCAGCGGCATCTGGAGAGCGAGGTCTGGGTGGAGAACGTGGACGGGGTGAAGACCGCCGTCGGCTGGGCCCGCGCCCCGCTGCGCTGATCCACCGCGCGGGTGGGCGGCCCGCCGGCTCCGCGGTCGGTCGGGCCGGCACCTCGTGCGGAACGGTGCCGGGTCAGCCGCGCCAGCGGTCGTCGGGGTCGCGAACGGCCGTCGCCGCCAGCTCCGGCCGGGTGCCCTGCCGCGGCCGGGGTTCCGGCGCGGGGCGGCGGGCCGGGCGGGGCTCGGCGGCGAGCTGGCGGCCCTGCACCACCAGCACCACGACGCCGAGCACCAGCGCGGCCAGCGCCGCCCACAGCACCGGCGGGGCGCCGCCGACCCACCACAACGTGCCGGCGATCCCCAGCGCCGCGCCGCAGAGCACGGCGAGCGCGTGGAAGAGCAGGTGCACCGCGTAGCCCTTCACCGTTACCTCCCGACGCGTTGCTGTCCGATCGTGGCGACCACTGTGCGCACGCGCGCCACCCGGTTCCCGTTGTCCCGAACCGCGCAACGATCACGACTTCGGGTGGAAGCGGTGACTACGGGTCGCCGCGGCACCGCGGGGCGCGCACCTTCACCCGATAGTAGCGCCGCCTATGGTCGAATTGCCTGATCAAGGGCGTTCGCCACGTTCGTCTGATCGCTCGGGACAGGGGCGCGCCCGACACCTCCCCGGCACTGAATTCCCTCGATCGGAGGGCACCCGGTCCGGCGTCCGGCACCGTTCGGGGCCCCGCCCTACGGTGAATTCCGGCGAGGTCCTCGTCGCCGGCGCGCGCCGGACGGGAACCCGGTGCCGTGCACGCGTTTCTCTCGGGGGTGAGGTCGGTGCTGAACACGTTGGCGGTCTTCGCGCTGGTGGCTTCGGTGGCCATCGGAACGATCATCGGATCGCTGATCGCCCTGTGCTGGTTCGAGGAACGCCTGCTCGGGGGACGACCGCGTCCGGTGCCCGACCGCCGGCTCGGCGTCGAACCGGAGCCCGCCGAGACCACGCCCGAACGGGTCGCCGTGCTGCGGCCCGAACCGGAGCAGCGGGTGCCCGCGCAGGCCGCCGCCGAGCCTCAGCCGGGCGTGCTGAAGTCCGCGAAGTCGAACCCGGGCGAGACGACGCAGGTCGCCAGCGACTCCACCGTCGCCGAGGCCACCGCCCGCTGCCACGTCCCGGCGGGCACCAGGACCTGAGGGTCCTGCCCGGCACCCGCGCCCAGCACGTGGTTGCGCGGCTGCTCGGCGGGCGCGTCGCCGTCCCCGCCCAGCACCAGCGTCAGCGGGCCGCCCCGGTGCCACAGCCACAGCTCGGCCGAACCGATCCGGTGCCACTCCGAGGTGTGCCCGGCGGAGAGCAGGTAGTAGATCGCCGTCGCGGTCGGCCGGGTGCCCCGCTCGTCGGGCGTCACCTCGACGTCGCTGGTCCAGGTCCGCCGGAACCAGCCGCCCTCCGGGTGCGGCAGCAGGTTCAGCTCCTCCGCGGTGCGGCTGCGCGTCTCCAGCGCCGCGAACCGGCCGCGCACGTCGCGCCGCGCGTAGTGCAGGCCGATCACCGCCGAGCGCTCCAGCGAGCCGTAGACGTGCGGGAACAGCACGTCGGCGGCGACCCCGGCCGGCGGGTGCGGTGCCGCCGCCTCCCAGCGCACCGGAGCGGACAGCCGCCGCGGATCGAGTTCCAGCGCCACCAGCTGCTCGTCCGCGTCCGCGTACAGCGCGTTGGCGACCGCCAGCGCCGTGGCCATGTCCGGCGAGCAGTGCACGAACCCGTCGGTCTCCAGCGAGGGGGAGCCGATGTGGTCCGCGGCCGCGTGGAACGCGCTCAACGGCAGCAGGTGCAGCAGTCTGGATCGAGTCACGTCGGCAGTCTGCCTGTCCGCACCGCGCGTTGTCAGGTCGCGCGCCCCGCCCCGCGGGTCGATCACCCCGCCGGGCGGCCGCACTACGATCGCGCCGGACGCCGTCGAAGGAGGAGTGCATGCGCATCGCGGTGCTCGATGACTACCAGGAGGTCGCGCGGGACTACGCGGACTGGGACTCGCTGCCCGCGCAGGTCGAGTTCTTCCACGACACCCCCGCCGACCGCGCGGAGCTGCTGCGGCGGCTCGCCCCGTTCGACGTGATCGCCGCGATGCGGGAGCGGACCCCGTTCCCGCGGGAGGTGCTGGCCGCGCTGCCGCAGCTGAAGCTGCTGGTCACCACCGGCATGCGGAACGCGTCGATCGACCTGGACGCGGCCACTGAGCTCGGCATCACCGTGTGCGGGACGGGCAGCGGTGCCGCGCCGGACCGGGCGTGGGGACCGACGGCGGAGCTCACCTGGGGTCTGATCATCGCGGTCACCCGGCAGATCCCGGAGCAGGACCGCGCGATCCGGGACGGCGGCTGGCAGCGCGGCGTCGGGTTCGAGCTGGCCGGGCGCACGCTGGGCGTGCTCGGGCTGGGCAGGCTCGGCAGCCAGGTCGCGAAGGTCGGTGCCGCGTTCGGCATGGACGTCATCGCCTGGAGCCGGAACCTCACCGCGGAGGCCGCCGCGGAGGCCGGGGCGCGCCGGGTGGAGAAGGAGGAGCTGTTCCGCGGCTCCGACGTGCTCACCGTGCACACGGTGCTCAGCGAGCGCACCCGCGGGCTGGTCGGCGCGGCGGAGCTGGCGCTGATGCGGCCCACCGCGTACCTGGTGAACACCTCGCGCGGGCCGATCGTGGACGAGGTGGCGCTGCGCGAGGCGCTGCACGCGGGACGGCTCGCCGGGGCGGGCCTCGACGTCTACGGGACCGAGCCGCTGCCCGCAGGCGACCCGTGGCGGACCACGCCGCGCACCGTGCTCACCCCGCACGTCGGCTACGTGACCGAGGGCACCTACCGGACGTTCTACGCCGAGACGGTGGCCGACGTGCGCGCCTTCCTGGACGGGGCGCCGGTGCGGGTGCTCAACGGCTGACCGGGCCGGGGGGGGGGGGGGGGGGGGGGGGGGGGGGGGGGGGGGGGGGGGGGGGGGGCGCCCCGGCCCGCGGGGCGGATCAGAGGTCGTCGGCGATGCCGCGGATCTGCTCGATCAGCTTGGTGCGCTCCTCGAAGGACCCGGCGAGCGGCGTCACGTTCATCGTGGTCACGCCGGACTCCTTGAACGCGGCGAGGCGTTCCCGCACGTGGCCCTCGGAGCCGATGAGGGTGCTGGCGGCGACCAGCTCGTCCGGCACCTTCGCCGCGGCCTCGTCCTTCTTGCCGTCCAGGTAGAGGTCCTGGATCTCCTCGGCCTCGGCCTCGTAGCCGTAGCGGCGGGCGAGGTCGTTGTAGAAGTTCTTGCCCTTGGCGCCCATGCCGCCGATGTAGAGGGCGAGCATCGGGCGCATCGAGTCGACGAGCGCGTCCACGTCGTCGCCGATGGCCAGCGGGGCCTGGCCGACGACGTCGAGCTCGCCGAGCTCGGGGTCGCGCTTGGCCTTGCCGGCGGCCAGCGATTCGCCCCAGACCTCGTGGGCCTTCTCGGGGACGTAGAAGATCGGTTCCCACGCCTCGGCGATCTCGGCGACCATCGCGACGTTCTTCGGGCCGATCGCCGCGACCATGATCGGGATGTTCGGGCGCACCGGGTGGTTGATGAGCTTCAGCGGCTTGCCCAGCCCGGTGCCCTGGCCTTCGGGCAGCGGGATCTGGTAGTGCTTGCCGTCGTGCTGCACGCGTTCGCGGCGCCACACCTGGCGGCAGATGTCGACCAGTTCGCGGGTGCGGCCCAGCGGCGCGTCGTAGGGCACGCCGTGGAAGCCTTCGATGACCTGCGGCCCGGAGGCGCCGATGCCCAGGGTGAACCGGCCGTCCGAGACGAAGTCCAGCCCGGCCGCGGTCATCGCGGTGAGGGTGGGCGTGCGGGTGTAGATCTGCAGGATCCCGGAGGCGATCTGGAGCCGTTCGGTGCGGGCGGCGATGAAGCCCATCTGGCTGACCGCGTCGAACGAGTAGGCTTCGGCTACGTAGACGATGTCGAGTCCGGCCTTCTCGTAGGTGGCCAGTTCGTCGACGGTCTCCTTGAAGCCTCCGCTGTAGTTCAGCGGCATCCCGATGCGCATGGTGGTCCTCTCCGTCGCTGACGTTGCCGGGTGGGCGCACCTCGCGTTCCAGCCGCAGCACCTGGTCGCCCCGAGGTTACCGCTTGGTAGCGGTCAGGGGTGACTCCTTTGTAACACCACCTGGTGTGACATCGGAAGTGCTCATGTACCAGTGACATCAATTACGGATCAAGAAAGTCCGAACGGGCGATGAACAAAACCTGTGCATACGGCATGATTCGGCCATGCCGATGGTTCTGCGCTGCTGCTCCTGGAGGTACGTCCTACGCCTCGAAGGCCCGTCCGGACTACACGTGAGGGTGGTATGAAGCTCGGACTCCTCGACATCGGTTCCACCGCGGCGCGGCTGGAACTGGTCGACCTCGACCGCGGCAGGCTGCCCCGCGCCTCCTGGAGCCACAAGGAGCGCACCCGCCTCGGCGAGAACACCCTCGCCGACGGCTCGGTGACCGAGGAGGGCATCGAGCAGGCCGCTCGCGCCGTCGCGGGCTGCGTGCGCGCCGTCGGCACCGACCTGCGCGGACCGCTCGTCGCGTTCGGCACCGCCGCGGTGCGCGACGCCACCAACGGCACCGAGCTGCGCGCCCGCCTCGCCGACGCCGCGGGCACCCGCATCGGCTCGATGACCCCGCACGCCGAAGCCGCGCTCTGCTACCACGCGGCCCGACGCTGGCACGGCCGCGAGGACACCCCGCTGACCACCATCGACATCGGTGGCGGCACCGCCGAGGTCGCCACCGGATCCGGTCCCTACCCGGACGAAGTGGTGTCGATGCCGCTGGGTGCCGCCCGGCTCACCCGCGAACACCTGCCCGCCGACCCGCCGCCGCCGGAGCAGGTCGCCGCCCTGTACGCGGCCGTCGAAGCGGTCGCCCCGGTCGAGCTGGCCCCGTTCCGCGGGCGCAGGCTCGGCCAGCCCGTCGGCCAGTCGAAGGTGCTGCGGCAGCTGGCGGTGCTCGCCGCGAGCTCGTCGAAGCGGCTGGTGCGGCACCCGGACACCCTGGCGCGCACGAACCTGACCCGGTGGATCCCGCAGCTCGCCGAACTCGGCCAGGCCGAGCGCGCCAAGCTCCCCGGCGTCTCCCGCAGCAGGGCGCGGCGCATCCTCGCCGGCGCGATCACCGCTGATTCGCTGCTGCGCGCCCTCGGCGTCGACGAGATCGACCTGTGCCCGTGGGGGCTGCGCGAAGGGCTCGTCTTCCGCTTCGTCGAGGCCTACGAGCGGGCCGGGCAGTGCACCCGCGCCGAGGCGATCCGCCGGTTGACCGACGAGATGTTCGCCTGAACAGGTGCATCCCCGCGTCTCGCGGTGGGCGGTTCCCGGGCGGGGCCGGAACGGTAGCGTGCAAGGCTCCACGGCGAACTCGGGAGGCCACTTCGTGACGGTCCTGCTGCACATCCTGATCACCGCGGTCGCCGTGTGGGCGACGACCGCGCTGCCCGGCATCGAGCTCGGCGACGCGAGCACGGACGCCGGAACGAAGATCGTCACCCTGCTGGTGGTCGCGGTCGTGGTCGGCGTGATCAACGCGGTGCTGAAGCCGATCGCGAAGACGTTCGGCTGCCTGCTGTACCTGGTCACGCTCGGGCTGTTCGGACTGGTGGTGAACGCGCTGCTGTTCTGGCTCGCCGGGTACGTGGCGGGCGCGCTGAACATGCCGTTCCACGTGGACGGGTTCTGGGCCGCGTTCTGGGGCGCGCTGGTCGTGACGATCGTCAGCAGCGTGCTGCACGGCGTGGTGCGCCGGATCAGCATCAACGCCGCGGAGAACCGGGAGCGCGAGTACCGCGAGTACCGCGACTACCGGGACCGCGGCTACTACTGATCCGCACGCGTCCGGCGGGCCGGGCCTAGGCGAGCTTGGCGCCGACCCGGTCCGCGATGTCCTCGCCGATGCGCAGCGACGCGGTCGCCGCGGGGGAGGGCGCGTTGAGCACGTGCACCCAGCGGTCGTCCTCGTGCACCAGGAAGTCGTCGACGAGGGTGCCGTCCGGGCGGACCGCCTGCGCCCGCACCCCCGCGGGCGCGGGCACCAGGTCCGTCCCGCGCAACCCCGGCAGCAGCTCCCGCGCGGCCCGCACGAACAGCGGTTTCACCGCCGAGCGCGCGATCTCCGCCGCACCGGTCCGCCAGTAGCGCTTCGCCAGCGCCCGCAACGCCGGATCGCGCAGCAGCCGCCGCAGGTGCGGTGCCGACCAGGTCCGCCAGTCGTAGCCCTCGCGGGCCAGCGCCGGAACCGCGTTCGGCCCCACGTGCAGCCCGCCGTCGGCCATCCGCGTGAAGTGCACGCCGAGGAACGGGAACGCCGGGTCCGGCACCGGGTAGACCAGCGCGCGCACCAGGTCGCGGCGCCCCGGCGCGGCCTCGTAGTACTCGCCGCGGAACGGCAGGATCCGCGCGGCCGGCCGGGTGCCCGCGAGCTCCGCCACGGTGTCGCTGTGCAGCCCGGCGCAATTCACCGCGAACCGGGTGCGCACCTCGCCGGTCTTGGTGCCCAGCACGAGCCGGTCGCCGTCGCGGCGCACCGAGCGCAGCTCGCAGCCGGCCCGGACCTCGACGCCGTCGGCGGCGAGGTCCGCGGCCAGCGCCGCGCAGACGGCGCCGAAGTCGGTGATCCCCGCGTCCGGCACCAGCAGCGCGCGCAGCCCGCGCACCTGCGGTTCCCGCTCGGCGATCGCCGAACCGTCCACTTCGGACAGGCGAACGCCGTTGGCGGTGCCGCGGCGGGCGAGCTCGGCCTGCCGCGGCAGCTGCTCCGGCCGGGTGGCCACGACGAGCTTGCCGGTGCGCCGCACCGGAACCCCGTGCTCGGCGCAGAACCGGTGCATCGCTTCCGCTCCCGTGCGGGCGAACCGCGCCTTCGCGCTGCCCGGCGGGTAGTACAGTCCACTGTGGAGCACGCCGGAGTTGTGGCCGCTCTGGTGCGCGCCCACGGCCGGCTCCTTCTCCAGCACCACGATCCGCCCGGCCGCGCCCCCGCGGACCAGCGCCCGCGCCGTGGCCAGGCCCACGATGCCGCCGCCGATGATCGTCACGTCCTCGTCTCCGGCCATGCCGGTCATCCTGCCCGTCCCGCCCCACCGGTTCCAGCGGCGGCGGTAGGGTTCGCTCCGGTTCACGGGTGCGGGGAGGGAATGCCGTGGTGCAGCTGCTCCTGCTGTCGAGCTCACGGGTGCACGGGTCACCGGGCTTCCTCGGGCACGCACTGCCCGCGATCGCGGAGCTGATGGCCGGCCGGGAGCGGATGCTGTTCATCCCCTACGCCCGCCGCGACTTCGACGACTACGCGCGCATCGCGCACTCGGTGCTCAGCTCCGCCGGGATCAAGGTCGACGGCCTGCACCGCGCCACCGATCCGGTGCGCGCCATCGCGTCGGCGGAAGCCGTGTTCCTGGGTGGGGGCAACACGTTCCGGCTGCTCGCGACCTTGCAGCGGCAGGGCCTGGTCCGCGCGCTGCGCCGCGCCGTGCTGGCGGGCGTGCCGTACCTGGGTTCCAGCGCGGGCACCAACCTGGCCTGCCCGAGCCTGCGCACCAGCAACGACATGCCGATCGTGCAACCGGCCTCGTTCGCCGCGCTCGGCCTGGTGCCGTTCCAGATCAACCCGCACTACCTGCCGCCGGACCCGGCGAGCACGCACCGCGGCGAGACGCGCGACGAGCGCCTCGCCGAGTTCCTGGAGCACAACGACGTCCCGGTGCTCGCCCTGCGGGAAGGAGCCTGGCTGCGGGTCCGCGGTCGCCGCGCCGAGCTGGGCGGCGCCGACGCGGCCCGGCTGTTCACCCGCCGCGCCCCGGCGCGGGACCTCGCGCCCGGCACCGACCTGACCCACCTGCTCGGCACCATCCCGCGCTACGACCTGTGCTGATCGCCGATCGTCCGGGTCGTCGCGAGGTCGTCCGGTCGAGTGCTCGGCCGTCCGGGGCGAGCTGGTCCTCGGCAGCTGACTAGGTAGACTGGTCTACCCAGTCGCGGTGGCGAGGAGGTTGCGGTGGTCGGTGCGGGTGCTCGGCTCAGCGCGCGCGAGCGGTTGCTCGCGGCGGCGGCGCGCCGCTTCTACCGGGACGGGGTGTCCGCGACGGGGATCGACGCGATCACCACCGAAGCCGGTGTCGCGAAGATGAGCCTGTACAACAACTTCTCCTCCAAGGCGGACCTGGTGCGCGCCTACCTCGAAGCGCGGCACGAGGAGTGGCGGGAGTTGCACCGGCGGCGGCTGGCGCGGGCCGCGGACGCGCGCGGCCGGGTGCTCGCCGTCTTCGACGCGTACGCGGACCACGCGGAACTCGCCCACGAGCACGGGTTCCGCGGCTGCGGGCTGCTCAACGCGGCCGCCGAGCTGCCCGCCGGGCACGACGGCCGGGCGGTGGTGCGCAGGCACAAGGAAGAGGTCGAGTCGCTGCTCTCCGACGCCCTCGGCGAGCAGCTGCCCGACCGGCCCGAGGACGCGCGCGCCGCCGCCGAACACCTGGCGTTCCTGCTCGAAGGCGCGATGGCCCGCGCCGGGCTCGAAGGCGACGGGGAACGGCTGCGGCACGCGCGGACGATGGCGGCGGACCTGGTGGACCGGCTGTGAGCCGCAACGGCAGCTCGCTCGGAGTGGTGGCCGTGCTGCTCGCCTCGGTGTTGTGGGCGACCACCGGGACCGCGGCGAGCTTCGCACCCGACGTGGGGCCGCTGGCGATCGGGGCCGTCGCGATGGGCACCGGCGGCCTGCTGCAAGCACTGGTCGCCGGCCCGCGCCTGGTGCGCGGGGCCCGGCTGCTGCGCGCCCGGCCGGGACCGGTGCTGCTGGGCGCGGTGGCGGTCGCCGTCTACCCGCTGGCGTTCTACAGCTCGATGCACCTGGCCGGGGTCGCCGCGGGCACCGTGGTGTCGATCGGGTCGGCGCCGCTGGCGTCCGCGCTGGTCGAGCGCGTGGTCGACGGGCGGCGGCTGAGCCGCCGCTGGCTGCTCGGCGCGGGGCTCGGGTTGTCCGGGACGGTGCTGCTGTGTGCCGCCGAAGGCGGCGCGGCCGCGGTCGCGCCCGGGTGGGGGAGCGCGCTGGGCGTGGTCCTCGGCCTGGTGGCCGGGGGCACCTACGCGACGTACTCGTGGGCCGCGCACCGGCTGATCAGCGGCGGTGTCTCGTCCGCGGTGGCGATGGGTGGCATCTTCGGGCTCGGCGGGGTGCTGCTGCTGCCGGTGCTGGTCGCGACCGGGGCGCCGTTGCTCGCGTCGGCGACGAACGCGGCGGTCGGGGTCTACCTGGCGCTGGTGCCGATGTTCCTGGGTTACCTGCTGTTCGGCTGGGGGCTCGGGCACATCGCCGCGAGCACCGCGACCACGCTGTCGCTGCTGGAACCGGCGGTCGCCGCGGTGCTCGCCGTGCTCGTCGTCGGGGAACGGCTGCCCGCCGCGGGCTGGGTCGGCATCGCCCTCGTCCTCGGCTGCCTCGTCGTGCTCACCGCCCCGACGCCCGGAACCCGCCCGCGGCTCGTCACCGGGCGACGCCGGGCGGCGCACCCGGCCCCGGCCCCGGCAGCGGAGGACTGAACGCGGACCCGCGTCCGGCGGATCGGGTGTCCATCGTGGACGGACGCGCCGAGGTCCGGCCCAGGGGCGGGATTCCGCCTCCCGAACCGGACCTCGGGTGTGGATCGGGCGATCAGGAGCGGACGGTGATGACCGCGTCGAGTTCGACCAGCGCCCCTTGCGGGAGCGTCGGTGCGGGCAGGGCGGTGCGGGCGTGCCTGCCCGCGTCGCCGAGCACGTCGATCAGCAGCCGGGAGGCGCCGTCGACCACCTCGGGCTGCTGGATCGCGTCCGGGGTGCTGTTCACCCACGCGTTCAGCTTGAGCACCCGCACCACGTTCTCCAGCCCCACCGCGTCGTCGACCCGCGCCAGCAGGTTCAGCGCGCTGACCCGCGCGGCGGCCACCCCGGCGGCCACGTCGGCGTCCGCGCCGAGCCGCCCGCCGAGGACCTCGCCGGCGGCGGTGCGGGAGATCTGCCCGGACACGTGCAGCAGTTCCCCGGACAGCACCGCCGGTTCGTAGGCGTACTTCGGCGGGCCGAGCACCGGCAGTTCCAGGGACAGCTCGGCGAGCCTGCTGCGGACGGCGCTCACCACTTGCTCACCACGTAGGTCCGGTCCGCGCCGATGTACCAGAGGTCTTCGGTGCCGATGGCCACGTCGTCGTACCGCCACGGGATCTCGGCGGCGCCGAACGAACCGACCCGCAGCACGTGCTCGTAGCCGGGGCGCAGCTCGTTCGCGAACGATTCCTGCTTGCCCATCAGGTGCCCGACGTTGCGCTTGCGGTACTCGGTGTTGAAGTCGACCTCGGTGCCGAGCACGCCGATCTCGCGCATCCGGTCCAGGTGCGGCGCCAAGTACTCCAACGTGCCCTCGTGCACGTCCTGGCACACCACGCCGGGGCGCAGCTGCCCGATGATGCCCTCGCGCACCACGTCGAAGAAGAACGCGTACGCCTCCTTCGCGCCCGCGGTGCGCGGCAGCGAACGGGCCATGTCGGAGGTGGCGACGGTGACGCCGCCCGCCACGATCCGCACGCCCGCGTCGAGCTGGATGCAGGTGGTGTCCCGGTTGATCGGGAAGTCCACCGGCGGCCCCGGGAACAGCATCCGGTTCGACGAGTGCAGGTTGGTGAAGTACGGCTCGATGCCGAACGGGATGTCGCGCTCGGTGCGGAACTCGACGATCTTGTCGAGGTAGACGGCGTAGATGTCGAGCTCGGTGAACTCGCGGCCCTCCTCGATGCCCCGCTCCGCCCAGGCCAGCGCGGCTTCGATGGCGAACACGCTGGTCCGCGCGGCGATGATCTGGAACGCGAGGTCCTCGTGGTCCCGGACGTCGCGCCAGTGCCCGAGCGCCGCGGAGACGCCGACGAGCTCGCTGCCCGCCCGCTCCAGCTCCTGGGCGAAGCCGATGCCGACGAACTCCTCCTCGACGCCGACGCGCGGGCCGGGGCTCAGCTCGGCGACCGCGGCCCCGAACGAGTCGTACCGGCCGACGGGCGTGCCGGGCAGCCCGGAGGTGCCTTCCGGGGCGAGCACGAGGAGGCGCCCGGCGGCGGGCAGCCACACGGCGACCGCTCCGGCCGGCTGCTCGTGCCCGGTGACCTCGGTGTGGTTGGGGGTGGCGGCCAGCAGCACCGCGTCCAGCGCGCGCTCGGTGGCCAGTTCGGTCAGCGCCGCGTACCGGGTGTCCGTGCCGTCGGGGATCTCCGCGGCGAGCCCGTCGAGGTGCTCGACCCCGTCGATGAGCTTCTCCGCGACCCGCGCGCCCTCGGACCGCCATTCGGCGAACCGGGCCAGCACGGATGCGGTGTCCACCTCGTGGGCGACCACCGGTCGCGGCGTGGTGGCGTCGACGGTGACCTCCAGGGCACCGGAGGCGGTGAACGCCCGGTGGTGGGCCAGCACGACGTCCGCGGCCAGGTGCACCCGCCCGTCCCCGGCGAGTTCGGCGACGAGCTCCGGCAGCGAACCCGCCACCCGGGTGCCTTCGACGACCCGCGGATCGATCGTCACCCACGGGGCGTAGAAGCGGATCTGCTCCGCGGGCACGCCCGCCGACAGCGCGTTGCCCTGCTCCTGCTGGCGCACCAGCAGGTGACGCTCGCCGTCGCGCTCGGCGATCAGCGGGCTCACCAGCGGGTGCGAGTCCAGGCGGATCGCGGAGAACAGCAGGCTGCGCCGGGCGTCGAGCCCGTAGTGCTGCTCGACCAGTGCCTCGTCCGCGGTGAGGTGCAACATGTGTTCCTCCTGGGTGGTGATCAGCTGATGCCGGTGGTGACGCCGATGTGCGACTCGATCTCGGTCGCGTACTCGGAGAAGGCGGGGGAGAAGCGGTGCTCCTTGCCGCGCGGCCGCGGCAGGTCGACGTCGACGTCGGCGACGATGCGGCCCGGTTTGCCGCCGACCACGACGACGCGATCGGCCAGCCACACCGCTTCCGGGATGCTGTGCGTGACGAACAGGACGCTGCACCCGGTGTTGCGCCAGATCCGCTGGATCTCGAAGTTCATCGAGTCCCGGGTCATGGCGTCGAGCGCGCCGAACGGTTCGTCCATCAGCAGCAGCTCGGGCCGCGACACGAGGGCGCGGCAGATGGCGACGCGCTGCTGCATGCCGCCGCTGAGCTCGTAGGAGTAGCGGGTGGCGCGGTCGCCCAAGCCCACCATCTCCAGCAGCTCCCGCGCGTAGTCCTCGGCCGCGCGATCGCGGGTGCCGCGGAACTCCAGCGGCAGCAGCACGTTGTCGAGGTTGTTGCGCCAGGGCAGCAGCACCGGGCTCTGGAACACCATCGCGATGTCCTCCAGCCCTTCCTTGATGGGGCGCCCCTTCACCAGGATCTCGCCCTCGGTGGGGTCCTGGAGCCCGGAGATGGTCTTGAGCAGGGTCGTCTTGCCGCTGCCGGACTGGCCGACGATGGAGACGAACTCCCCTGGCCGCACGCGGAAGTCCATGCCGCGCAGGACGGTGTTGTGCTGCCCGTCCCGCGACCGGAAGGTCTTGCCGACGTCGTTCACCGAAATCGCGTATTCGTGGCTCATCTGGCTCTCCGTCACGGCGTTGGGATCGCTTGGCCGCGGTGCAGCGGTTCGAGGTAGTCGTTGCTGTAGACGTCGGCGGGGGTGAGGTGCGAGTCCGGGCTGAGCCCGAGGAAGTCCCGCGCGACGTCGATCATCTGCTGGACGCCCGCGTCGTCCATCTCGCCGTAGGCGTCGCCCGCGCCCCAGTTCAGCTCGCACTGCTCGTCGATGGCGAGCACGACGGTGCGGTCCTCGTACCCGCTGACCTCCTCGCCGAAGTCCTGCGCGGCCTGCTCCGGGTGGTCGCACGCCCAGAGGAAACCCCGCTGCATCGCGCGGTTGAACCGCTTCACCTGGTCCGGGTGGGTGCGCAGCTTCTCGTCGGAGGCCACGATGCCGTTGCCGTACAGGTCGATGCCCAGGTCGGACCACTTCAGCACGGTGGCCTCCCGGTCCAGCGCGTCGAGCGTCGGCTGGTCGGAGACGTAGAGCGCGAGGTTCGCGTCCCACTGCCCGGCGACCAGGCCGGGCATCTTCGCGGCCCCGGTGGCGTGCACGACGTTCACATCCTCGACGGCCATGCCGAGCTTGCTCAGCGCGTACGGCCACATCGCGGTCATCGCCCCGGTCGCTTCGGTGGCGACGGTCTTGCCCCGGAGGTCCTGCCAGTCGTCGATGCCGGTGCCCGCGAGCGCGATGACCGCGTAGGCGGAGCGCGCCTGCACCAGGTTGACCTGCTTGACCTCGGCGCCCCGGCCCTGGCTGAGCACCGAGGAGCCGTAGTCGGCCCAGCCGAAGTCGACCTTGCCGGTGTCGACGGCGGTGACGGTGTTGGTGGAGCCGGAGCCCGGCATGACCTCCAGGTCGATGCCCTCGGCGGCGAAGAAGCCGCGTTCGACGGCGGACACGAACGGCGCGTGCTTCGGCAGCCAGCTGACGTCGAGCATCAGCGACATCCGCTCCCGCCCGGTGTCGGCGCCGCAGGACACCAGCGTCAGCAGCGCCAGCACCGAGCCCAGCGCGAGCAGCGTCCGCGGCCTCATCGGGTGTGCTGCTTCCACGGGACGAGCTTGCGCCCGGCGAGGTCGACCAGGAAGAACAGCACCAGCGCGATCGCGGCCAGCACGATGAACGCGGCGAACATCGACGGCAGGTCGATCTGGCTGTTCGCCAGCATGATCACGTAGCCGAGGCCCTTCGACCCGGCGATGAACTCGCCGACGACCGCGCCGCCGACGGCCAGCGAGATGGAGATCTTCGCGCCGGAGAGGATCGACGGGATCGCGTGGATGAACTCGATCTTCGTCATCTTCTTCCACTGCGAGGCCTTGTTGATCCGCGCCAGCTCCTGCAGCTCGTGCGGCACCGAGCGCAACCCGTCGTAGGTGTTGATCACCAGCGGGAAGAACGCGATGGCCATCGCCACGAACGCCTTCGACTCGAAGCCGAAGCCGAACCACACGATGAACAGCGGCGCCAGCGCCACCTTCGGCACCGTGTCGATCGCGATCAGCGCCGGGTACAGGAAGCTGCGCACCGTCGTCGAGTAGTGCAGCGCCGCCCCGCACAGCACGCCCAGGGCGGTGCCGAGCGCGAACCCGGCCAGCGCCTCCTGCACCGTGATGAACGTGTTCTCCGCGAAGTAGCCGGGGCGTTCGGCCAGTTCCACGAACGCGGAGAGCGGGCCGACCATCAGGTACTCCGGCGGGTCGAAGACCCGCACGGCGATCTCCCACAGCGCGAACAGCCCGACGATGCCCGCGACGGCCTTCGCGGCGGCCAGGACGGACTCCCGGGCCGGGCCGCGGCGGCGCCGCGCGGGTGCGGCGTCGGGGGCGCCCCGTTCGTGCTGATCGGGGCGCCCCGTGCCGGGCGGGTCGAGCACGGACCGGCCGGTCTCCGGGGGCGGGGGTGGAGTCATGCGTTCCTCACAGCGTTGGAAGGTGCACGGAGCGGGGGCAGGGCCGGGTTCCGCGTCGACGCCCGGCCCCGCGGCTCAGGGGGCGAGCGTGCGCGACACCGCGATCACCTCGGACAGCAGCGCGCGCTCCTGCTCGTCCAGGTCGGTCAGCGGCGGCCGCACCGGGCCCGCCGGGTGGCCCGCCAGGTCCAGGCCCGCCTTCACGATGCTCACCGCGTAGCCCGGGCTGCGGTCCCGGATCGCCGTGTACGGCAGCACGACCTCGTCGAGCAGCCGCCGCACCCGCGGGCGGTCGCCCGCGCGCACCGCCGCGTAGAAGGCCAGCGCGAACTCCGGCAGGAAGTTGAAGATCGCCGAGCTGTAGGTGGTGACGCCGAGCTCCAGGTAGGGCAGCGCGAACGTCTCCGCGGTCGGTAGCCCGCCGATGTAGACGAGCCGGTCGCCGAGCCGCGAGTGGATGCGGGTGATGTTCTCCAGGTCTCCCACGCCGTCCTTGAACCCGATCAGGTTCGGGCAGCTGTCGGCGAGCTCCGCGACCGCCTCCGCCGTGTACACCGCGTTCGCCCGGCTGTAGATCACCACGCCGAGCGAGGTCGCCGCGCACACCGCGCGCACGTGCGCCACCAGGCCCGCCGCGGACGCCTCGGTCAGGTAGGGCGGGAACAGCAGCACGCCGTCCGCCCCGGCGGCCTCCGCGTCTTCGGCGAACGCCACCGCCTGAGCGGTGCCGTGCCCCGCCGGGGCCAGCACCGGGGTGCTCTCCGGGGCGCTCTGGACGGCGGCGCGCACGACCCGGCCGACCTCGGACGGGGTGAGCGAGAAGAACTCGCCGGTGCCGCCCGCCGCGAACAACCCCGCCACGTCGTACTTCGCCAACCGGGCGATGTTGTCCCGGTACGCGGCCTCGTCGAACTCGAGATCATCGGTGAAGTGGGTGACCGGGAACGACAACAGCCCCGAACCGAGGCGGTGGGCGAGCTCGCTGGGAGCGATGGCCGGCATGTGCGTTCCTCCTGGCTGACAGCGGACTGCGATTGCAGGTGAGCGTAAGGAGCAGCGACCGATCCCGTCCAAGACTTGTTTCGCATCGAGTGATGCGTGGATTGGATCGGTGAGCACGCTCGGTGCAGGTCCGCGGCCCGCCCTTCCTCCCATCGGCACGAGCCCCGGCGAACGGGGCCCGGCCCGGCAGCACCGGATCGCGGGTGCAGGTCAGGTCGTGCCGGATCCGGGATCGCAGGCGGAGGCCGGGCCGCGCCGGGGGAATCGCGGCGGCTCAGTCGAGCCGGGGTCGGAGCCCCGGTCGAGCCGGGTTCGGAGTAGCGGGCGGAGCCTCGGTCGAGCCGGGGTCGGAGTCGCGAAGGGGCTCGGCGGCGCGTTTCCCCGGCCGCTCCGCTCGGTCGTGCGTTACCCCCGCAGCCCGGCCCGGACGTCAGAGCTCGCGCCGCCAGATCCGATCGTCGTCGACCCGGTCGCCGAGCGTGAACGTGCAGCGCCCGACCTCCGCGAACCCGTACCGCCGGTAGAACCGCTTCGCCCGCTCGTTGTGGTCGAACACCGTCAGGTAGATCTCCGGAGCCCGCCGCGCGGCGGCGGTCCGCAACGCCCACTCCATGAGCTCGACGGCCACCCCGCGACCGTGCCACTCCGCGAGCACGTAGATCTGCTGCAGCTCAACGGCGCCCGGCGCGGGGTCCACCGCGGGCGCCCGCAACGGCGTCACCTTCGCGTACCCGACGGGCGCCGACCGGTGGAACGCCACCAGCCACCGCACGTCCGGGTTCCCCAGATCCCGATCCATCGACCCACCGGGCCCGTAAGCCTCGTCGAGGAACACCCCGAACGGCCCCGCGTCGTACCGCGCCCCGAACGTCGCGGCGAACGACTCCCGGGCCATCGCCCGCAACGCCGCGTGCTCGCCGACCTCGGGAGCGGAGTAGGTGATCTCGTTCGAGCGCAGTGCCACAGCGGTCTCCTCCACCACGGAAGACGCCCTTGGCCGGAAACAGGAACCCGAGCGTGACAGGCCGAACCCGCTGCAGCGCCCCTCGAACTCCCACCGGAACCCTACAGCGCTTCGGGGCGCCGCTGATCTGCTGCCGACCCCGTCGGTCGCGTTGAAGCCGGAGTTTCCGGGACGACGGGGCCTGTTCGACACGAGTACCGGGGGCGGCCAGCCATGAACCACCGGTCAGTTGCCGTCGTCTTCGGTCACCTCCGAGCCGCATGTGCTCCAAGAACACGACTAGGAGCCAGGCAGTTCTTCGGTGGCGTGTGCTGCGCCGGTCGGGTCTCCTGCTTCGCCTCGCCAGGAGGCGAGGTTGTTGCGGGTGGTCAGGGTGTCCGGGTGGTCGGGGCCGAGTATCCGGGTGTAGTCGGTGAGTAGTTCTTCGAAGGCGTGTGCTGCGCCGGTCGGGTCTCCTGCTTCGCCTCGCCAGGAGGCGAGGTTGTTGCGGGTGGTCAGGGTGTCCAGGTGGTCGGGGCCGAGTGTGTGGTGGGTTTGATCGTGGAGGTGGTGGAAGTAGGTGGCGGCGTGGGCGACAAGCCCGGTTTCACCAAGGCTGTTGCCTGCGCGGAAGAGGACGCTATGGGCGTCTGGGTGCCACAGATGGGCGACGGTGTGGGTGTGGAGGTGGTCGGTGTTGGCGCGGAGTGCCTGGCTTTGAGCGGTATCGCGTTCGATTTCGGGCCAGATTTCGAGCAGTGCGTCGGCGGCGTGGGCGAGCGTTGCGCTGTGGTCTTCGGGGAAGGTCTCGCGGGTGGCGCGCTGCACGAGAGCGTGGACTCGCACGGTGCGGTAGCGGTCGGTGTGGTCGATATCGGCCAGGCTGAGTCTCCGGAGGTTCTGCAGCGCGTCGGCGACGCGATCCGCCTCAACAGCGCCCGAGTCCTCTAACGCGTCAGCGAGGTGGGCTTGCACCGCAGCAGTGGTGAAGACGTCCCCTGGAATGCCGTTGGGATCGAGCACCGCCGCCAGCTGCAGCAACGGACGGGCCAGTCCCGCGGGGCTGAGCTGGTTGGCCCAGTCGAGGGACAGTGACCATGTAGCGGCCACGGTGTCCTGGTGGTCATCGGGGAGGCTGCCGGTTTCGGGCAGCAACTGGGCCAGTTGCCGACGGCGGTCGGCTAGGCGTCGCCGGTAGTCGGCGCAGGTGAGATTCCGGTCGAGAAGGTACGCCGTGGCCTGGGCCAGTGCGAGGGGCAGGTAACCGAGATCATCGGCCAGTTCCGCCGCCCCCTCGGCTAGTTCCGGCCTGTCGGTGAGCTTCGCACGGATGTAGCCGACAGCTTCGGACGAAGTGAACAGCCCGACTTTGATCAGGTGACGATGATGAGCGGCGAGGCTGGCGTCTTGGCGGTGGGTGGTGACCACGACTCGGCCGATGAAGCGTTGCGGCGGCCATAGATCACGGAGGTCGCCGGGGTCGTGGAGATCGTCGAGCACGATCAGCCAGGGCCGGTCGGTTTCCGCGAGCCATTCGAGGAACCGTTGGCTCGCACGGTCCTCATCGCCGTCTCCGCGAGTGAGTCCGATCTTGGTCGCGGCGGTGGCGTAGCTGGACACGATCGCCTCGCGGGAGCTCGCAGTGATCCACGCCAGTAGATACACCCCTGGGCAGCCCAGTGATGTTCGGCGAACTGCGCGGCCAGCTGCGTCTTGCCCACTCCGCCGAGGCCGGCCAACACCTGGGTGAGCACCGTGGTCTCGCCCGCCCCGGCGACATCGGTCAGTTCCGCACTCGACGCCCGATACTGGAAACAGTCCGCCGGCAGCGGCACCACCCCCACCCGGCACGGCCACGCCACCGGCTCGGTCGGGTGGACTTGCGTGGTCTGGTAGACATCCCGCACCTGGCCGGCTTGAACCACGCTTTCGCCGGTGCCGCTGAAGTCGTTGCGGGTCTTCGCGTCCTCCACCACGCCGATCAGTGTGCCGCAACACACGATCAACCACGGCCAAATCCACCGAGCCAGCGCAACGAGACGTCACTTCCCGGCCTTCTGTGAGACGCAACCACCAGCAGGCGAGCCACGACGCCCGGTGACGGGCCCCTGCCCACGGGAGTGGCCAAGGCGACCACCCTGTCCTCCCAGCCACACCGGCTTTGGAAATGTGTCCCAAGCCCGCCATTGCCCGGGCGACGGATGCTCGTGACCGATCTCTTCGACGACCCCTGCGCGGTTCCCGGCCGCCTGCCTTCCTTCTGCGCCCCCGACTTGGCCGGGGGCTCGCATACAGCTGGCAGGCGGCCCCGCAGGGGCCGCCCTTGATGAAGAAAAGAAACTCTGAACACGAGCACCCTGGGGCACTGGCTTGGGACTAGAGCTGGTGCAGCTTGGCGATGACGTCGCCGGCGCAAGCGGGAGACCGCTGAGCAGATCATCAGCCGGGAGGACTTCCGCCGGAAGCTGTTGCCTGCGGTGCCGGACTACTATCGCGCCCTCGTCGCTGTGACCGGTGGTGCTGGGCTTCGGTGGGGCGAGGTCGTCGGTCTCTGCCCGGACGCTCTTGACCTGGAAGCGGGAACGCTGAGCGTGATCCGGACGGTGGTGGAGGTCAGCCGGAACACCTCGTTCAAGCCGTTCCCGAAGTCCAGCGCGGGAAGGCGATCGGTGCCGTTGCCTCCTTGGCCGGCCCGGCATAGTCGCGACCACTTGCGGGAGTGGCCTCCATCGAGTGAGCGTGCACCGGTTTTCGCGAACATGGCGGGAAAACCGCATCGGCGGACGCTGTTCCGCTCCCGGGTGCGGCGGCCTTCGCTCGTGCTGGCAGGACTGCTCGGTCAAGTCACCGAGGAGGACGGCGGTTTCGTCGCGATTTGGCTGGACGCGGCAGGGGAGGGGCGTACGGAGAAGCGCCGGACACATAGCCAGGCCGTGAAGGTCGCTGCCGCGAATGCCGGGGAGGGACTGCGTTTCCACGACTTGCGGCACTCCTACGCGACCTGGTTGGTGGACGACGGTGTTCCGGTGAACATGGTTCAGCGCGTCCTGGGACATGAACGGTCCTCGACCACCCCGGACCTCTACACCCGGCGGACGGATGGAGGGGATCGCATGCTGCGTGCGCTCACCGATGAGGCTGACGACGGGCTCGGGCCTCGCTGACCGCGTGCTGACCCTTCGGGCCGGGCAAAGCGAAACGGGCCCGGGCCCGAGTACCCGTGTTGGCACGGAACAGGGGGGGTTTGTTTTGGGGGGTCACGGGGAGGACCAAGGAGCGCAATGGTGGTGGCGAATCCCGCACCCCCC
>NZ_JAIUJZ010000027.1:0-22457 GCF_020176775.1 Saccharopolyspora sp. 6M | reverse complement strand
CGCCCCACTTTTGGGGGGGCCGGGGGGGGGGGGCGCGGGGGGGGGGGGGCCCCCCGGGGGGGGCGGCGGGCCCCAACCCCCGTGGGCCTTTTATCCCTTTGGGGGCGGGGCCGGGGGCCGTTTTCTTGTGGGCGATACTGGGATCGAACCAGTGACCTCTTCGGTGTGAACGAAGCGCTCTCCCCCTGAGCTAATCGCCCGGTGCCGCCGTTCCCGGCGACATGGAGAACTCTACAACACCCGTTTCAGGGCCCGAGCAGGGGGGAGGTCAACCACGGCCAGTCGACTCCGAACCAGCGTCCGATGGTGGCGTACATGCCCAGCAACCAGAGGGTCAGGACGACGACGATGCCGGTCAGGGCGGCGATGCCGAGCTTGACGGTCCAGTGCTGGCGGGAGACCCAGTTGCTCCAGCGGCGGTAATGGCGCTTGGTGAAGACGTTCACCTGGTGCGCCCAGTGGAACTCGGTGGCGAGGATGCCGAGCCCGGCGAACACGATGAGCCAGCCGGGACCGGGGTAGGGGATGGCGATGATGCCGACGATGAGCACCAGGGTGCCGAAGGCGCCGAGCCCGACCCGGTAGGTCGTGTTGAGCGTCGGGTTGGCGCGGATGCGTTCGCGGCGGGCGCGGAGCGCGCGTCGCAGCCGGTGGAGCCTGCGGCGGGGCTGCGGGGCATCGCGCGGGGAGTCGTCGGCTCGGGCCACGTCGGTCTCGCTCGCTCCCGGTTCGGCTGTCCTGCTCAGAGTCCACCTGCCACGTCGTGTCGGGCGCCTGCGCGGCCCGGCGGGGCTGTGATCTGCGGGTTCGCCGCAGCGCGTCCGCGGATGCGGCGCGGCGCCGGGTCGCGGGACCAGGATACGGGCCGTGCTCCCGGCGGCCCGGTCGGCGCAGGTCCGAGAAGGGTTGCGCGGGCCGACAGAATGTGACGTGCGTCATGACGTGGTTTTTCCCAGTTCTGGCACCGGGATCGGCCGCGCCGCTTCGAGCCTGGTCACACTGTGGCACCGCTCTCCTCGTCCGGGTGGCGGCCAGGCGTGAGGGCTTCCGCGTCCGGATGTCGGGGTTAGTCCGTCTCGGCGAACGCTCGTGGCGAGTGTCTCAGCACGACCCGCGGAAACCCCTGTGGGCGCAGGCTCATCGCCTATCCTGGAAACCGTGCCCGGCAGCGGCGGAGCGGGAGTTCGACGACGGTGCCGGAAGCGTTGTGGGGATGGTCCGACCGGTGCTCCGGACGGCGCCGGGAACCGGTGCCGATGACTCGGACCGATGTTCGATCGGGGGGTGCGATGTGGCCACGCTGCGCAGTTCACCGACCGCGTTCCGAAGTTCAGTATGCCCCGACCGGGTGATGTAAGGCCCGGTGGCGAGCAGATGACCCCGCAGAGGCGTCACAACTGTGTTGCTCGGTCGATAAGCGGACCGGGAGGGAGTTAGGAAGGCGAGGACGATGCGAAACGATCACGTGACACTCCGTTCGACGGCGGTGTTCGATCTGCTGGCCCCGCAGACGCCGGCCGTGCCGGTCCAGGTCGAACTGCGCTACGACACCCGCGACCCCTACGCGGTCGTGGCCGCGTTCCGCACCGGCCGTGCCGGTTGGGTCGAGTGGGTGTTCGCCCGCGACCTGCTCGCGGACGGGCTCATCGCGCACGCCGGTGAGGGGGATGTGAGCATCCGGCCCGCGGTGGACGACCCCGAGGTCGTCGCGATCGAGCTCAGCTCGCCGTCGGGGCACGCGGTGTTCGAGGCCTCGGCGCAGGAGCTGGCGGACTTCTTGGACCGCACCTACGACGTCGTGGTCCCCGGGAACGAGAACCTGTGGGTCAACGTCGACGACGCGCTGACCCGGCTGCTGCCGCACGACCTGTCCTGACGATCACGCCCGTGACCTGCGCGGTCCGGCTCGGCGCGGACCGGCGCGGGCGGCGATCGACCCCCCTTTGATCGCCGGGGGCGGCGTGGTCTAAAGTTCTCCGTGCAACGCGGCGGTGACTCCGGAGCCGAGCCGGAGAGTTCACCGCGGTGCACGCGGATGTAGCGCAGCTGGTAGCGCATCACCTTGCCAAGGTGAGGGTCGCGGGTTCGAGTCCCGTCATCCGCTCTGGGAAACCGATCGGGTCGAACTCGGGTTTCCGGGTATCGGCACCCGGTCGCTCGGAGTCCGGCCCAGCGCCCCAACCCGGCGGAGTGGCCGAGTGGCTTAGGCAAGGGCCTGCAAAGCCCTGTACGCGGGTTCGATTCCCGCCTCCGCCTCGCGCGATTAGCTCAGTGGGAGAGCGCTACCTTGACACGGTAGAGGTCACTGGTTCAATCCCAGTATCGCGCACCAGATTCCCGTAGCGCGCACCAGCGGTTCCGAGCCCCTGTCGGTCATCACCGGCAGGGGCTTTCGCACGCCCGGGCGCCCCGGCCTCGGGCGCGGAGTGCTCAGGGGGACTACTCGCGGTCGGTCGCGTCGGCGGTGTCCCGCCCGCCGGGGTGGCGGTGGCGCCACGTCCAGAAGACCGCGCAGGACACCAGCGCCCACGCCGCGAGCACGAGGAAGGGCTGGGCGTGCTGGTACTCGCCGAAGTAGACGGCGGTGTGCTGGGCGTTGACCGAGGCGCCCGGCGGCAGCCAGCGGCCGATCCAGCCGAGGACCGACGGCAGCAGCGGCCAGGACACCGCCCCGCCGGACGAGGGGTTGCCGATCAGCACCATCAGGCCCCAGGTCGGCAGCATGGCCCAGCGCCCCAGCAGGGTGTTGAACATCGTGAACACCATGCCGGACGAGAACATGGTGAGCGCCAGGATGAACCACGACTCCACGAACGGGAACGAGACCGCGCCGAGCAACCAGTCCACGGTCGCCGTGATCGAGAAGCCGCCGAGCAACGCGTAGGCCGCGGTGAACCCGATCCGTTCGAGCGGGTCGAGCCGCCGCGCGTGCACGCTGAGCTGGATTGCCCCGACGAAACCGATGATGACGGCGGCCAGCGACACGTAGAAGAGGGCGAGCCCGCGCGGATCGCCGCGCTGCAGCGGCTTGAGGTCCACCACCGTGACCGGCACGCCGATCGACGCGCCGACCCGGGGTCCCGCGCCGGCGAGGACCTGCGCCACCGTCGAGCCGGCGGCGCCGGCGACGTCGAGCCGGATGCCGCCGTCCTGTCCGCTGAGGATCGCCAGGACCTTCTGCTGCTCGACGGCGGCGACGGCCTCGGCGTGCGAGGCGAAGCGGTGGAGTTCGATCCCGGCGTCCAGCGCGTCTTCCATCCCGGCGACGAACCCGGCCTGCGGGGGCGGGGCGGGGCCGTCGACCACCGCGGCCGGGATGCGGTGCGGAGTGGGATCGGCCATGGCGAACGTGTACGTCCCGGCGAACAGGCCGGCCGCGGCGGCGAGGATGAGGACCAGGACGGTCGCGGGCAGGAACGGCGAGTTCCGGAACGCCGTCCACGGACCGTGCCTGCGCTCGCTCACGTCGTCACTCCAGGTCGGATGGTTGCTTCGGGCCGGGCGGTGGAGTCCGGGCCGGTGCCGCGCGGGATCAGCGGGTCACCGGCGGTCCGTAGGTGGGCTGCCACATCGCGTCCTGCACGGCTTGGACGAGGTTGTCGGGTTCGGTGGTGGCGACGCCCTCCTGGACGGCCGCCGCCGCGACCGCGACGGCGACGGCGGCCGACGAGGCGCGCAGGTTCCGGACCGGGGGCAGCAGCGAGGCGCCTGGTTCGGAGACGTCGGTCTGGTCGGCGACCGCCTTCGCCGCCGCCAGCAGCATGCCGTCGGTGATGCGCCCGGCGCGGGCCACGACGGTGCCCAGCCCGAGGCCCGGGTAGAGCAGCGCGTTGTTGGCCTGCCCGATGGTGTGGGTGGTGCCCTCGTAGGTGACCGGGTCGACCGGGATGCCGGTCGCCATGAGGGCCTTGCCCCCGGACCACGGGATCGCCTGCTGCGGCAGCACCTCGATGCGCGAGGTGGGGTTGGACAGGGGCAGCAGGATCGGCCGGTCGACCCCGGCGCAGAGCGCTTCGACGACCTCGCGGGTGAACGCGCCGTGGGCGGTGGAGGTGCCGATGAGGATCGTCGGCCGGACCTGCCGGACCGTGCTGAGCAGGTCGATCTCGCCGTCGACGCGGTCGAAGTCGCGCGCCTGCTCCGCGGGCCGGGCGTAGGCGGACTGGTGCTCGGGCAGGCCGGCCATGTCGTCGGTGACCAGGCCGTGCTCGTCGACCAGCCACACGCGCGCTCTCGCCTGTTCCGGGGTGAGGCCGTCGCGGACCATCGCGGCCGAGATCTGGTCGGCCATGCCGGTGCCCGCGGTGCCCGCGCCGAAGACGACGAGCCGCTGCTCGGCGAACGGCTGCCCGGTCACCTGGAGCGCGGAGAGTACGGCGGCCAGGACGATGGCGCCGGTTCCCTGCAGGTCGTCGTTGAAGATGCGGCGGGTGCTCGCGTTGTCCACCAGGATGCGCCGGGCGTTGGCCGGGCCGAAGTCCTCGAAGTGCAGCAGTGCGCGCGGGAAGAGCTCGGTGGCGGTGGACAGGTACAGCTCGATGAAGTCGTCGTAGGCCTGGCCGGTCGTGCGGGCGTGCCGGTTCCCCAGGTACATCGGGTCGTTGAGCAGCAGCTGGTTGTCGGTGCCGACGTCGAGGTTCACCGCGAGCACCCGCCCCGGGTGGATCCCCGCGGCGGCCGTGTAGACGGCGAGCTTGCCGATGGAGATGTCCGTGCCGTTGACGCCCCAGTCCCCGATCCCGAGGATCTGCTGCGCGTCGGAGGCGACGATGAGGTCGACGTCCTCCGGCCCCAGCCCGAGGTTCTCGAAGGAGGCCGCCACGTCCTGCGGGCGGTCGATGGACAGGTACACCGCGCGGGACCGGCGGTAGTCGCGGCTCCACTGCTGGATCGCCTCGCCCACGGTCGGGTCGTAGACCACGGGCAGCAGCTCCGGCAGGTGGTCCACCAGCAGCTTGAAGTACAGCGTCTCGTTGCGGTCGTGCAACGTGTCCAGGTAGATGTACTTCGCCAGGTCCGTGGGTTGCCTGCCGAGCTGGGCGTAGGCCCTGGCCGCTTGCTGGTCGAGGGTCTCCACCGCCGACGGCAGCCGGCCGGTCAGCCCGAGCTCGGCGCGTTCGGCCGGGGTGAACGCGGTGCCGCGGTTGTGCAGCGGGTCGCGCAGCGCGGTCGGAATCCTGGCCACGGCTCCTCCGTTCCCTCGCGGAAGTGGAGGCTCGGGGGGCCCGCGACCTGCGCGGACGTGCCACCGCGGACGACGTCCGGCCCCCTCGGGCCACGCTAGCGCCCGGTGACCGGACCGGCACGGCCCGCGGGCAGGGGCCGTACCGGCCGGGGCGGTCAGTCGACGACGATGTCGCCGGACCGGCTGGGGATCGCGTCGAGCGCGGCGACGGTCTGCTCGTCGAGGACGAGGGATCCGGCGGCCACGTTCTCCTCCAGGTGCGCGAGGGTGGCGGTGCCGGGGATGAGCAGCACGTTCGGCGCGTGCTGCAACAGCCAGGCGAGGCCGATCTGCGCGGGCGTGGCGCCCAGGGCGCGGGCGGCGTCGAGGACGGCGGGCTCCTCGGTCACCTTCGGCATTCCGGCGAACGGGCCGCCGAGCGGGAAGTACGGCACCCACGCGATGCCCTCGGCCCGGCACAGCCGCAGCAGTTCCTCGTCGCCGCGGGAGAGCAGGCTGTAGGCGTTCTGCACGCAGGTGATGCCCGCGGGTAGCGCGCGCAGCAGCTCGTCGAGGCCGACGTTGCTGATCCCGAGCGAGCCGATCTTGCCCTCGTCGCGCAGCGCGATCATCGTCGCGAGCTGGTCGTCGAGGTCGACGCGCTGGTCGCCCTCCGCGCGCAGGCCGGGGCCGGTCTCCGCGCGGCGCAGGTTGACCAGGGCGATCTGCTCCAGCCCGAGGCCGCGCAGGTTCGCCTCCAGTTCGTCGCGCAGCTCCTCGGGGCGTTGCGCGAGGCGCAGCGGCAGCGGGCCGTCCGCGTCCGGGGTGGCGCCGACCTTGCTGGCGACCAAGGCGCCGTCGCCGACCGCGTCGCGGATGAGTTCGTTGGCGAGCCCGTGGCCGTAGAACTCGGCGGTGTCGATGTGGTCGACGCCGAGTTCGAGCGCTCGGCGCAGCACCGCACGGCCCGCAGCGCGGTCGTCGTGCAATCGTTCGAGCTGCATCGCGCCGTAGCCGACCCGGGCCACGGTGCGGCCGGCGAGTTCGGCGCGGCCGCCGGGGGTGGGTGTGGACGCTGACATGGGGGTTCCTGTCCGTGTGGGAAGATGGGGGGACGGAGGCGGAGGGGCCTCCGGTATGGCGACCGTAGCACGACCGGAGGAGCCTCCGCTTTGGTTGGATCCGAGAGACCCGCCCGCGCCGACGCGCGCCGCAACCGCGAGAAGCTCCTCGCGGCCGCGTCCGCCGCCTTCGCTGCCGGTGGCACCGTCTCCCTGGAAGCGGTAGCCCGCGAGGCGGGAGTCGGGATCGGCACCCTCTACCGCCACTTCCCGACCCGCGAAGCACTGGTCGAGGCCGTCTACGCCACCGAGCTCGACGACGTCGCGGGGAGTGCCGCCGCTCGCCGAACTCCCGCCCGACGCGGCGCTGCGCGCCTGGATGCGGCGGTACGCGGCCTTCGTCGCCACCAAGCGGGGCATGTTCGACACGCTCTCCGCGAGCTGGTCCGCCGGGAGCATGTCGGTGTCGACCACCCGGGAGCGGATCACCGGAGCCCTCGCGACCCTGCTCGACGCCGGGGCGCGGGACGGGTCGCTGCGCGCGGACGTCGAAGCCGAGGACGTCCTCGCGATGCTGCTCGGCGCTTTCCACTCCGCCGTCGCGGAAGGGGCGCCGGAGCGGACCGACCGGGTGCTCGACCTGGTGCTCGACGCCGTGCGCCCCCGCTGAGACGAGTTCCACGGACGTGTGATCAGCGATACCTGGCGTTCCGCGTCCGAATTAGGTAAGCCTTACTAGCCGTGAGAAGGGGGCCGATCATCGGGACCGCAAGCGTGGACGCGAAGGAACGCGGAGGGACGTCGCGCGCACGCCGCCTCGTGCTGCGCAGGCAACGGGTGCGGGTGCTCATCGCCTCCCTGCTGCTGATGGGGCACCAGGCCTGCGAGGCGCTGGTCCCGCTGGCGATCGGGCTCGCCGTGGACGAGGCCGTGGCCACCGGCGAACCGTGGGCGCTCGTCCGGTGCGTGTGCGGGCTGGTGCTGCTGTTCACCGTACTGACCACCTGCTACCGCTGGTTCGCGCGGCTCGGCCGGGCCGCGGCGATCGACGAGTCGCACGCGCTGCGGGTCCAGCTGGCCGGCCGGTCGCTGCTGGGCTCCGGGACGCGCCGGAGGCACGGCGAGCTGCTGGCAATCGCCTCCTCCGACGCCGACCAGGTCTCCCGCGCGGTGATCTGGGTGGCCGGACTCGCCGGATCGATCTCGGCACTCGGCGTCAGCTGCGTCGTGCTGCTCGGCATCGACGTGCGGCTGGGCGCGCTGCTGATCGTGACGGCGGTGGTCACCACCCTCGGGCTGAACATGGTCTCGCCGATGCTGTCCCGCCGGGTCTCCGGGCAGCAGGACGGCCTCGCCGCCGCCTCCGCGCTCGCCACCGACCTGGTGACCGGGATGCGGGTGGTGCGCGGCCTCAGCGCGCAGGACGGCGCCGTCGCCCGGTACCGGGAGGTCAGCAGGCGCGCGGAAGCCGCCGCGATCCGCGCGGGCGTCGGGCGGTCGCTGCAGCTGGGGGCGACGGTGCTGGCCGGGACGCTGGTGCTGGCGGTGTCGGTGGGCGCCGCCGGGCTGCTCGCCGTCGAGCAGGTCATCACCGTCGGGTCCTTCGTCGCCGCCGTCGGCGCGGCCCAGTTCATCGCCGAACCGCTCTCCGCCGCCGGGATGTACCTGCAGATCGGAGCGGCCGCGCTGGCCAGCGGTCGGCGCGTCGACGCCGTCCTCGACGAGCAGGAAGACGCGGCGGGCGACACCGGGCCCGCGACCGGACCGCGCGTGGAGCTGCGGCTGGACCGGGGCGGCTGCACCGGCGTCGTCGCCGAGGGCCGCGACGTCGAGCGGATCCTCGAAGTGCTGCGCGGCGACCCGGCGGGCGCGCGCAACGGGCTCACCGTCACCTGGACCGGCGGCGAACCGGACGCGGTGCACGTCGAACCGCGGCAGGCGCAGCTGTTCACCGGGACCATCGCGGAGAACCTCGCGCTCGGCCGGGACACCGCGGGCGAACCCCGGCCCGCGCTGGTCGCCTCCGGCGCGGCGCCGTTCGTCGACGCGCAGCCCGACGGCCTCGACGAGCACGTGCGGGCCCGCGGGCTGAGCCTGTCCGGCGGGCAGCGGCAGCGGCTCGCGCTCGCCCGCGCGCTGCACGCCGACCCCGACGTGCTGGTGCTGGTCGACCCGACCACCGCGCTCGACTCGGTGACCGAGGAGGCCGTCGCCGACGGGCTGCACGCGCTGCGCCACGGCGACGGCGAACCCCGCACCACCGTCCTGATCACCACCAGCCCGGTGCTGCTCGCGCGCGCCGAGCGGGTGCGGTTCCTCACCGCGGGCGGGGAGGTCGTCACCGGCGAGCACCGGACCCTGCTGGACGAGCACGCCGACTACTACCGAAAGGTCGTGGGATGAGCGGGACCACTCGCGCACTTCCGCTCGCCGGCGCCGTCGAGGTGCGGCGCACCGTCGCCGCCTACCTGCGCCCGCACCGCGGGCTGTCCGCGGCGATGGTGGCGACGGCCGTGCTCGCGGCGCTCGCCGGGCTGGTCGCGCCGTGGGCGATCGGCGGGCTGGTGGACGGGGTGCTGGCGGGCACCACGCCGGCGGAGATCGTCGTGCGCACCGCCGTCGTCGCCGTCGCCGGCCTGCTCAGCGCGGTGCTCACCGCGGTCAGCGCCGCCCTCGTCGCGAAGCTCGGGCAGCGGGTGCTGGCCCGGATGCGGGAGGACACCGTCTCCGCCGCGCTGCACCTGCCGTCCGCGGTGATCGAGCGCTCCGGCCGCGGCGACCTGCTCAGCCGCGTCGGCGACGACGTGGCGGTGATCAGCCAGGTCGTCGCCGCGCTGCTGGCGCCGTGGATCACCGCCCTGCTGACGGTGGCCCTGACGATGGGCGGCCTGTTCGCGCTCGACCCGTGGCTGATGGTGGCGGGGATGCTGGCGCTGCCGGTGTACGGGTTCTCGCTGCGCTGGTACCTGCCGCGCGCCGCGCGCCGCTATTCCGCGGAGCGGGCCGCGTTCGCCGACCGGGCGGAGTCGCTGGTCTCCGCGCTGGAGGGGCTGCCCACGCTGCGCGCCTACGGCGCCGAAGCCGAGCACGTCGGGCTCGTGGAGCAGTCCTCGGACCGGGCGCGCGGGCTGTCCCGCAGCGTCGTGTGGTTCTCCACCCGCTGGGGCAAGTGGATGAACATCGCCGAGCTCGTCGGGTTGTCCGCCATCGTCGTCGCCGGGTTCGTGCTGGTCGACGTAGGTGCGGCGACCGTCGGCGCGGTCACCGCGGCGGCGCTGTACTTCCACCGGCTGTTCAACCCGCTGAGCCTGCTGGTGGCCAGCTTCGACCAGGTCCAGTCCGCGTTCGCGAGCCTGCAGCGCATCGTCGGCGTCCTCGGCATCCCGCACGAGCGGCCGGCCGGGACCCACGACGGCGCGCCCGCCGCGCTCGTCGCCGACGGGGTGACCTACCGCTACCCGGGTTCGGCGGAGCCGGTGCTGCACGAGGTGTCGCTGCGGATCGAGCCGGGGGAGACGATCGCGCTGGTCGGCGCGAGCGGTGCGGGCAAGTCCACGCTGGCGACGCTGCTGGCGGGACTGGTCGCGCCGGACGAGGGCACCGTCACCTTCGGCGGGAGCCCGGTGGCCGGGACGGGCGCGGTGCTGCTGGTGCCGCAGGAGGCGCACGTGTTCAGCGGCCCGCTGATCGAGGACCTGCGCCTGGCCCGGCAGGACGCGACGGAGGCGGAGGTCCGGCACGCGCTGGACGTCGTCGGCGCCGACTGGATCGAGGAGCTGCCCGAGGGCGTGCACACCGCCGTGGGCGAGCTCGGCCACCCGCTCGGCCCGGACCGGGTCGCGCAGGTGGCGCTGGCCCGCGCGCTGCTCGCCGACCCGGCCGTGGTGCTGCTGGACGAGGCGACGGCCGAGGCGAGCAGCCGCGAAGCCGGCCGCCTGGAGGACGCCGCGGCCGCGGTGCTGCGCGACCGCGCCGGGCTCGTGGTGGCGCACCGGCTGCGGCAGGCCGCGATCGCCGACCGGGTGCTGGTGATGGACGACGGGCGCGTCGTCGAGTCCGGCGCGCACGACGAGCTGCTCGCCGCGGGCGGGCACTACGCGCGGCTGTGGGAGGCCTGGAGCACGCCCCGTCCGGAGGCGAAGCTGGCCCTGGAGGGCTGAAGCCGCCCGCCGGCGCCCCGGCTCAGGTGTCCAGGTCGCGCGCCGGTGGTCCGTCGTAGGCGGCCAGCAGCGGACGGGGGAGTGGGCCCTTGATCCGGGTTCCCGCGGACCTCTCCTCCCACGCGTGGGACAGGATGCCCACGCTGCGGGAGAGCACGAACAGGCCGCGGCCGAGTTCCGGGGGGAAGCCGAGCTCGCTGTAGACGATCGCCGTGGCGCCGTCGATGTTCATCGGCACCGGCCGCGCGCGACCGTGGGCGAGCGCGCGCTCCAGCGCCGTGCCGATCCGCAGCGCCCACCCGGTTACCTCGCCGGCTCCGACCGCTTCCGACACCAGCGCGAGCAGCGGGTCGCGGCGCGGGTCGCGCGGATGGAACCGGTGCCCGAAACCGGGCACGTGCTCGCCCGCCTGCCGGTGGCGGGTGACGGATTCGGCGGCCACCTCGTCGGGGTCCGCGCCCGCAGCGACCTCGCGGTGCAGGTCGGCGAGCAGCCCCATGCACTGCTGCCCGGCGCCGCCGTGCACGTCGTCGAGCAGATTCGCGCCGGTGGCGACCGCGCCGTTCAACCCCAGCCCGCAGCTCGCCGCCATCCTGGCCACCGCGATGGACGGCGCTTGCGGCCCGTGGTCGACCGCGGACACCAGCGCCGCCTCCAGCAGCCGCCGCTGCGCCGGTGCGGGCAGGTCGCCGCGGAGCAGCAGCCAGATCATGTCCACGAAGGACACCGTGTCGATCAGTTGCTCGACGGGATAGCCGCGGAGCAGGATCTCGCCGGGGCGGATCCGGCTGATCCCGGTGCGCCACCACCCGGTGACCGCCTCCTCGTACCGCTCGGCCGTGTCGAACGCGGGGTCGTTCATACCGCTCCTTCCGCGCGCAACCGCGCGATCTCGTCGGTGTCGTAGCCGAGTTCGGCGAGCAGGTCGTCGGTGTGCTCGCCCAGCAGCGGCGGCGGGCCCGGTGATGCGGGAGCGGTTCCCGGTACACGGACCGGGCTGCCCAGGACTCGCAGCTTCCGGCCCGGGTGCCCGGGGAAGGGCAGCGCGTGCACGAACCGCCGGGCCCGCACCTGGTCCTGCTCCAGCGCTTCCGGGACAGTGAGCACCCTGGCCGCGGGGACCCCCGCGGCGGCCAGTGGTTCCTCCCACTCGGCGGCGGTCCGCGCGCGGAGCGCCTCCTCCAGCCGTTCGGTCAACGCCGCCCGGTGCTCCTTGCGCGCGGCGCGTTCGGCGAAGCGGACGTCCTCCGCGAGCTCGGGGCAGCCCACGACCCGGCACAGCGCCACGAATTGGTGTTGCTCGTTCGCGGCGATGTTCAGCATGCCGTCGGCGGTGCGGAAGGCCCCGGAGGGCGCGGCGGTGGCGTTGTCGTTGCCGATCCGCTCCGGCGGTCGCCCGGCGATCAGGTGGTTCGACACGGCCCACCCCAGCGCGGTGAGCGCGGATTCCAGCATGGACACGTCGAGTCGCACGCCTTCGCCGGTGCGGTCCCGGTGCACCAGGGCGGAACTGATGGCGAATGCGGCCGCCATGCCGCCGAGGGTGTCGGCGATCGGAAACCCGGCACGCAGCGGCTCGGTCTCGGAGGTGCCGGTGGTGCTCATCATGCCGGACAGCCCCTGCACGATCTGATCGTAGGCGGGCCGGTCGCGCAGCGGGCCGTCCTGGCCGAACCCCGAGATCGCGCAGTAGACGAGCCGCGGGTTCGCGGCCTGCAGCACGTCCCAGCCGAGGCCGAGCCGGTCCAGGACGCCGGGCCGGAAGTTCTCGACCAGCACGTCGGCGGTTCCCACCGCGCGCAGCAGGACCTCCCGTCCGCGGGCGGACTTCAGGTTGGCGGTCAGCGAGCGCTTGCCACCGTTCTGCGCGAGGAACGACGCGCCGAGGTGGCGTTCGTTGAGGTCCGCGTCCGCGCCGAGTCGCCGCGCGAGATCACCGGCCTCGGGAATCTCGACCTTCAGCACGTCGGCGCCCAGCAGTGCCAGCTGGTATGCGGCGAACGGGCCCGCCAGCACGTTGGTCAGGTCGAGCACGCGGACTCCGCGCAGCAGCTCGCCCGCGGGGAAGTCGGATCCGGTCATGAACTGCCTCCGAGGAAGCGCAGGGCCGACAGCTGCTCGGCCGCTCTGCTCAGCGCGGGCAGGAACGCGGCGACGCGTTCCCCGGTGAACCGGGTGGTCGGTCCGCCGAGGGCCACCGCGGCGACGATCTCGTCGCCCGCGGTGATCGGTGCCGCGGCGGCGGACACGCCGTCTTCGCGTTCGCCGTGGCTGACCGACCAGTTCTGTTCGCCGGCACGGCGCACCCGGTCGGCGAGCACGTCCTCGAATCCGGCGCCGCGGTCGGCGGCGATCGCGGCGCGGCGCAGCTCCTGGTCGGAGCAGCCCGCGAGCAGCACGTGGCCGGAGGCACCGGCCCACAGCGGCATCGCCGCGCCGATGCGCACCACGTGCCGCAGCTGCTGGGTGCCTTCGTGCTGGGCCACGCACACCCGGGTGACGCCTTGGCGGACGTAGATGCGGGTGGATTCGCCGCCCGCCTCGATGGAGAGCGTGCGCAGGCACTCCACCGCCTCGGGCGGCAGCTGCCACGCGTCCTGTGCGAGGCGGGCCCAGCGCAGCAGGCCCGCTCCGGGGGCGAGGCGGCCGTCCGTGCCCGTCCACAGCAGGGCGCTCTGCTCCAGGGTGGCGACCAGGCGGACGACGGTCGACTTCGGCAGCCCGGTCGCGTCGATCAGCTCTCGCACGCTGCGCGACCGGTGGGTCTCGTCGAACAGGCCGAGCAGTTCCAGGGCGCGCGCGACGCTGCGCACCCCGTCGCCGCTCTCCCCGGGCGGTCTCGTCACGGGGCAACCTCCACTGTTCCTCCTAATGGCACGGCTATACCGCTGTACGGTACTGGTCAAGGATGCGTGCCGGGTGCCGGGACCGGTCGCCGCGGCGGCTCCCTGGTCTCCCGGGCGAGCGCGACCGTGACCACGGTGATCGCGCAGGTCGCCAGCAGGAGCCCGACGACGCCCAGGGCGCTCCGGTCGAACCAGAGCAGGAGCGCGCTGGCTGCCAAGGGGGCGAGCCCGCCGGTCAGCACGGTGCCGAGGTTGTTGGCGACGCCCACCGCGGTGAACCGGACCTTCGTGGTGAACAGCTCGGCGAAGAACGCCGGCTGCGAGCCGAGCACGGCGGACTGGCCGATCCCTAGGGTCAGCACCAGTGCGAGGCAGGTGACCCAGTACTGCTCGGTGTCGACCATGCGGAAGAACGGGTAGCAGGCCGCGGCCATCACCAGCGCGCCGAAGATGCTTACCGGGCGGCGTCCCCAGCGGTCGGACAGCGCGCCGAACAGCGGCACCGAGACGAGCTTGACCACCGATACGACCATGATTCCGGTGAGCAGGGGAGCGGTGACCAGCCCGGCGTTCTCGGCGTAGGCGACGGAGAAGGTGCCGAACACGTAGTAGCCGGTGTTCTCCGCCGCGCCGGCGCAGATGACGATGATCATCTCTCGGGGGTAGCGGCGCCAGGCCTCCGCGAAGCGGCTCTGCGCCAGGCGCTCCCGCCAGGGGCGCCGGGTCGCGGGCGGCTGGGGAGCCTCGTGTGCCCGGCGTTCGAGTTCTTCCTGGAACTCCTCGGTCTCGTCGAGTGAACGGCGCACCCACAGCCCCAACAGCGTCAGTACCGCGCTGAGTAGGAACGGGATTCGCCAGCCCCAGTCGAGGAATTCCTGCTGCGACAGGGTGGTGGAGGCGATCGCCATCGCGCCGGTGGACAGCAGGGTGCCTGCGCCGGTGCCGATCGCGGGCAGGCTGCTGAGCAGGCCGCGCCACTTCGGCGGGGCGTTCTCGAACAGCAGGATCAGCGCGCCGGTCTTCTCGCCACCTGCGGCGAAGCCCTGCGCGAACCGCAGCGCCACGAGGAGCAGCGGTGCCCACGCGCCGATCGAGCCGTAGGTGGGCAGCAGGCCGATCCCGGTGGTGGCGATCCCCATCAGCAGCAGCGTGAGCACCAGGACATGCTTGCGCCCCTTCCGGTCGCCGAGCTCGCCGAAGTAGGCGCCGCCCAGCGGTCGGCCGAGGAACCCGATGGCGAACGTGCCGAACGCGGCGATCGTGCCGACCAGCGGGTCGCTGCCGGGGAAGTAGAGCTTGTTGAACACCAGCGACGCCGCGGTGGCGTAGAGCGCGAAGTCGTACCACTCGACGGTGGTGCCGAAGACGGCTGCCGTGATCACCCGTGGTTGGAACACGGGCCGTCCGGTTGGCGTGCGCATGGGACTCCTTTGTCGCCTGAGTACCGCCTGGTGGTGCGGGAGTGCTGACAGGCGGCCGACGGATGCTAGGTGTTCCGGCGGGCTCCGACAAGGCTTCGGGGTGAACCGGGCGCACGGAAAAGTGATATCACTGTGCTACCGTGTTGCCAGGAGAACGATCACCGACGTCAGGGGGACTCATGACCGTTCAACTCGAAGACCGCGAGACGGAGACCAGGCCGGTGCGGATGCCCGAATCCCCGGTCGTCGAACAGCAGGCGTTCCGGCTGCCCGGCGTGCTGATGGCCGTGCTCTCGCTCGTGCTGGTGCTCGGCGGTGCCGGGGTGCTGGTCCCCGGGCTCGCGGACGAAGCCGCCGCCCTGATCGCCACTGGGGTGGTGCTCGGCGTCGTCGGGCTGGTGCTCTCCGGCGGGCTCGTCGCCGTCGCGCCCGGTGAGGCGCGGGTGCTGCAGTTCCTCGGCCGCTACACCGGCACCGTGCGCCCGGCCGGGCTGCACTGGGTGAACCCGTTCAGCAGCAAGACGAAGGTCTCCACCCGGATCCGCAACCACGAGACCGCCGTCATGAAGGTCAACGACTCCGACGGCAACCCGATCGAGATCGCCTCCGTCGTGGTGTGGCAGGTCGCCGACACCGCGCAGGCCACCTTCGCGGTCGACAGCTTCGTCGAGTTCGTCGAGACCCAGACCGAGACCGCCGTGCGCCACATCGCCACCAGCTACCCCTACGACGGCGACGGGGAGCAGCCCTTCTCGCTGCGGGACAACGCCGACGAGATCACCGGCAAGCTCTCCGCCGAGATCGCGGCCCGGGTGCGGGCCGCCGGGGTCGACGTGGTCGAGTCCCGGCTCACGCACCTCGCCTACGCCCCCGAGATCGCCCAGGCCATGTTGCAGCGGCAGCAGGCCGGAGCCGTCGTCGCCGCCCGGCAGCGCATCGTCGAAGGCGCCGTCGGCATGGTCGACCTCGCCTTGCAGCGGCTGTCCGAACGCGAGGTCGTCGAGCTCGACGAGGAGCGCAAGGCGGCCATGGTCAGCAACCTGCTGGTCGTGCTCTGCGGCGACACCCAGCCCGTCGTCAACACGGGTTCGCTCTACCACTGATCGGGCGCGGGGCCGCCGGTGCGGCCCGAACCCTCGGACGGGCGAGAGAGGTGAAGGCGGGAACATGGCCGCACGCAAGGGTTTCCTGCTCCGGCTGGACCCGGCGATCCACGACGCGCTCGCCCGCTGGGCGCAGGACGAGCTGCGCAGCACCAACGCGCAGATCGAGTTCCTGCTGCGGCGCGCCCTCGCCGACGCGGGCCGGCTGCCCTCCGACGCGGGCGGGCCCGCCAAGCGCGGCAGGCCGCCGAAGTCCACATCGGACCGCCGGCCCCCGGGGGGGGGGGGGGGGGGGCCCCCCCCCCGGCGCCCGCCCCCCCCCCCCCCCCCCCCCCCCCCGCCCCCGGGGGGGGGGGGGCCCGCCCCCCCCCCCCCCCCCCCGGGCCGGATGGCCGATCCGCCCGACCGGACGCCCGGGTGACGCTCGATGGTGAGCCGGGGTCTCCCGGCACCCGCTGCGCACCCCGAAGGCGAACCACGATGTCCTCTCCCACCCGCACCGCCCCACCTGCCAGCACCGCGCCGCGCCGGCGGATCGGCGAGATCGACGCGGTGCGCGGCCTGGCGCTGTGCGGGATCCTCTTCGTGAACATCCCGCCGATCATGGAGATGAGCGGCATCGTCGACCAGCAGGTGCTGCCCGGGCGGCACGTCCTCGACCTGTTCGTGCAGGAGCGGTTCTTCCCGATCTTCTCGCTGCTGTTCGGCGTCGGCTTCGGGCTGTTCCTGCGCGGCGCGGGTTCCCGGCACCCGCGGCCGCGGCTGCTGCTGGTCCGCAGGCTGCTGGCGCTGTTCGCCGTCGGCCTGCTGCACTCCCTGCTGCACCCGGGGGAGGCGCTGACGCCGTACGCGCTGTTCGGGCTGGTGTTCCTGCTGCCGCTGAGCTGGGCGAACCGGTGGGTGAACCTGGTGCTCGGCCTGGGCGGGCTGAGCACCGCGCTGGTGCTGTTCGGCGGGGGCCTGCCGCTGATCCCGGGGCTGCTGGTGCTCGGTTTCGCCCTCGCCCAGCTCGGGGTCCCGGAGGCGCTGCCGCGGCTCGGCGGGTGGATCGGCGCCGTGTTCGCGCTCGCGGTGCTCGGCGCGGCGGTGGCGCTGCCGGTGCAGGAGCGGGATCCGCTGATGGCCGGGTTCGCCACCCCCTCCGGCGTGGCCGGGATCTGCCTGGCCACCGCGTACGCGACCGGGCTGCTCCTGCTGCTGCGCACGCCGCTGCGCGGGGTGCTGGGGGCGGTGCTGGAGCCGCTCGGGCGGATGGCGCTGACGAACTACGTGACCGCGACCTTGCTGCTGATCCCGCTGGGGCAGGTGGCCGGGCTGCACGGGTCCAGCGCGTACGGGGCGATGGCGCTGCTGGCGACCGGCATCCTGCTGCTCCAGCTGCTGTGGAGCCGGTTCTGGCTCGCGCGGTTCCGGCAGGGACCCCTCGAATGGGCCTGGCGCTGCTTCACCTGGTGGGACGTGCAGCCCTTCCGCCGCTGACCGCGGTACTCGCTCGATCAGCCGACCGGCGCGGGGCCGGTGAGGACGTGGCGCACGATCGGCGCGGCCCAGGCGGTGAGCTCCTCGTGGCCGATCTCGGCGATGCCCGGGTCGGCCAGCACGTAGCGGCTGGTGGCGAGCCCGATGACGAAGGCGCCGAGCAGCCCGGCGCGCTGCCGCGGGTGGTCCGGGGCGATGGCGGTCAGCCGCGGGGCCACCTGCGCGGTGAAGACCTCGCGCATCTTCTCCGCGGCGGTGGGGCTGGTCGTGGCGGCGCGCAGCAGCGCGAGGAAGGTGCCGTCCCGGTCCCACTCGGCGAAGAACCGGGGCAGCAGCGCCCCGGCCAGCTCGTCGGGGGCGAGGCCGGCGAGGTCGGGCAGGTCGGGGGTGAAGTCCGCGGCGGCCGCGAACAGTTCCTGCTTGCCGCCGAAGTACCGGATGACCAGCGCCGGGTCGATGCCGACGTCGGCGGCCACCGCCCGCAGCGTGGTGCGCTCGTAGCCGTCGGCGGCGAACCGGGCGCGGGCGGCGGCCAGCAGCTCGGCGCGGGTCTGCTCGGCGTTGCGGGAACGCGGTGCGGCCATGCCCCCAGCCTAAGTCACCGCGCGTTGACCTGGTTCGGGTGGCGTGGCTGCGGAGCAAGTCGCCAACGGTTGACTCGTGTGCCGAGGAGCCGGCCATGCCGCGCGGGCGCCGCCCGCCGGAGAACGGGAAGCTGCAGGAGATCTGCGACCACGTGCCCGTCGACGGCGGTGCGATCGCGGTGGAGCCGGAGCGGCGCGGAACCGATTCAGCGACCGTCCGCGAACTCGCGGCGGGGCCCGGACTGCTCCTGGTTCGTCCGGACGGGTACCTCGCCGCTGCCGCGCGCGCCGCTGCGCCGGAGCCCGTGGCGGAATGGCGGCGCGCCGGCTCCCTGCCACCGATCGTGCGAAGCCGGCTGCGGCCGTACGGGTGAAATAGTGGGACGCATTCCGTTGGGCCGAATGCGGAAATGGGCCGCACGACCCGCTTCCTTTCCGGATGTGCATTCCGTGTCCGGCTCCGCCGGAAGGGTGGGCCGAGCGACGGTGGTCGCGGACCGGGTGGTGGTCCCGGGTTCTCGACGGGTCCGGGACCGCTTTTCGCGCGCCCGGTGCGGTAGGGGGTTTTCGCCGCGCTGCCAACCGAAAGCGGAGCGTGACGTCGGTCGGCGCGGAAATGGTGGACGACTCCGGGGCCGAACACCGGTGCCCTGATCATCTTCCGTTAAAGTGTCTCGCGCAGGGGGGGAATGCACTTCCGCTCGTGCTCGGCAAGAGCGGAAGACGACGGTGTGTGGAAGGAGCCGTGTCCCCGGGAAGACGCCTGTTCAGGCCATCCATCGGCGAGACCTCCTGCCCGTTGCCATCCGGGCGGACGAGTCCAGCGGCCCAGGCCGCGCCCGCCGGGACGCGCGCGTTCCCGCAACACACCACGTCAGATGACCGACAACGTGGAGCGCTGTGAGTACAACAGATCCCGACAACGTCACCAAGCCACCTGGTGAGCCGCAGAGCACCTCGGAAAGATCGATCCGCTCCAGCCTGACGCTGGCGGTCACGATCCCCTGGATCGTCGTGCTGGTGCTGTGGCTGGTCTGGTGCGCGACGTTCGTCACCGACGGCGTCTACACCCGGGTGATCGGTTCCGGCGTCCGGCAGGTCTCCCTGCCCGCGGTGGCCGCGCTCGACGCGCTGCAGTCCGAACGGCGGCTGAGCCAGGACCTGGCCTCCGGCGGGACAACCGACCAGGCGGAGCTGAGCGAGCAGCAGGCCCGGACCGACGTCCTGCTGGACCGGATGAACGAGGCCGTCCAAGCCGCGATGAGCACCGCCCCGGCGGAGATCGCCGGCCCGGTCGACGAGCTCAGCGGCGAGCTGGGCAAGCTCGACCAGATCCGCGGCAGGCTCGCGAACGGGCAGATCTCGGCCGGCGAGGTCACCGACTACTACGACAACGTCTTCGACATCGCCACCGACCTGTTCGACACCCAGTCCCGACTGGTGCCGGACTCGACGACGGCGCAGGGCGGCATCGCGGGTACCGCGCTGTTCCGCTCGACCGACCTGATGTCCCGGGAAGCGGCGCTGATCTCCAGTGGCCTCACCGCCGGGCAGCTGACGCCGGAGCAGCACCTGCAACTGCTGCGCCTCAACGGTTCGTACCACTCCGAGATCGAGAACAACGTCGCGTACCTGAAGCCCTCGGTGCAGGCGCGGTACCAGAAGCTCATCACGGAGAACCCGGACTGGGCCCGGCTCGTCTCGATCGAGAACTCCCTCATGCAGGGCGGCCCGGGCGCCGACCTCACCGAAGCGGGCGTCTCGCTGGAGGAGTGGCAGCGGCTCACCGAAGCGGTCAACCGCGAGCTCACCTCGATCACCAGCGAGCAGGTCGACCTGCTGTCCGCGGAGACCGTCGAGAACGGTGACCAGGCGATCACGATCGCCGTCGCCGGTGCCATCGCCGCCGGTCTGTTCTCCCTCGGCTTCTTCTTCTGGACGCGCCGCCGGTACCGCTCCGTCATCGACGGCTCGCTGCTGCCGCGTCTGCAGCGGCTCAGCGCGGAGGCCCGCGAACTGGCCGAGAAGACGCTGCCCTCGATGATGTCCCGCGTCCGCGCGGGCGAACGGGTCCAGGTCGAGTCCACCTCGCTGCAGGGCTACGGCGGCGACGAGATCGGCCAGGTCGCCGACGCCTTCCGCGCGTTCCAGCAGGAAGCGCTGCAGGCGGCGGTGAACGAGGCCGACACCCAGCAGGGCGCCCTCACGTTCTACATCGGACAGACCCGGCGCGTGCAGTCCGCGCTCGGCCCGCTGCCGCAGCGCCTCGACGCGCTGCTGCAGAACGAGGAGGACCCGGACCGGCTCGGCGCCCTGTTCGCGCTCGACGAATCGGTCACGCAGGCCCGGCACGTCGTGGAGAACCAGCTGGTGCTCTGCGGTGCCGCCCCCGGCCGCCGCTGGAGCAGGCCGCGGGACCTCACCGAGATCCTCCGGGCCTCCGCCGCGGAGACCAAGCACCACGACCGGCTGCGGCTGGGCCACGTGCCCAACGTCAGCGTCACCCCGGGCGTCATCGGCGACATGCTGCGCATGTTCGCGGAGCTGTTCGCGAACGCGGCGTCGTTCTCGCCGCCCGGCACCGATGTGCACGTCGAAGCAGTCTCCGTCGGCAGCGGTCTCGTCGTGCAGATCTCCGACCGCGGCGTGGGCATGACCCCGGAGGCGCGCAGCAACGCCAACGAGACCATGAAGAACCCGCCCGGCTTCGCCTCGCTGGTGAAGCTCGGTGACCGCGGCGAGCAGCTCGGCCTGTTCACCGTCGCCCAGCTCGCCGAGCGCAACGAGTGGGTCGTCGAGTTCGGCACCTCGATCTACCAGGGCGTGCGGGCCGAGATCTTCATCCCGCAGGCCCACATCGTCACCGATGAGGACGAGGAGCGCCGCGACTCGTGGAGCGGGGACGTGCCGGTGGCCAAGGCGGGCGCTCCGGCGCAGCCGCTGCCCACCCGGGTGCCGTCGGCCTCGGCGAGCACCGCCGTCGCCGAACCGGCCGTGCGGCAGCCGAAACCCGACGCGGCCCCCAGCGCGAGCACGGAAGGCAAGGACATGGAACGACCGCCGCTGCCGCAGCGGGTTCCCTACGCCGATCTGCCCGCCGGCTTCGGCGAGGACGAGCCGACCGACCGGCAGAGCGCTCCCGAGTTCGCCCCGGGCTTGATGACCTTCTTCAACGCCGACCGGCGCTCGCGCGACGAGTCCGGCAACAAGCCCGATTCCGACGACGACATGCAGTGAGGAAAGCGTGAACGAACTGATGAACTCCCGGAAGCCGGACCTGGACCTGGCCTGGCTCCTCGATCAGATGCTGGACAACGTGCCGGACACGTTGCACGCGCTGGTGCTCACCCATGACGGCCTGCCGGCGGCGTTCTCCAAGAACCTCGACCAGGACCAGGCGGACAAGATCTCGGCCGCCTGCGGCACGCTGCGCGCCACCAGCAAGGCGCTCAGCTACGAGCTGGAGGGCGGGGACATCGACATGAACCTGCTCGCCACCGAGACGATGTCCATGTACGTGCTGGCCGTCGACCCGCGGAACTCCGTGCTCGTCGTCGCGGGCCGCAGCGTCGACGCCGAACAGCTGCAGTACGAGATGCGCCGCCTGATCAAGAACGTGGGTGAGCGGCTCGGCAAGGGCGCGCGCAACCCCATCGGTGCGGAGAAGCATTGACCGGCCCCGATCCCGACGCGTGGTACGACGACGACGCTGGCCGGATGGTGCGTTCGTACGCGCTGACCGGCGGCCGCACCCCTGACGCGGCCATCAACCTGGACCGGGCAACCCAGGTCGTGGCGACGCTGGCCGACACCGGCCGCAGCGCCGCCGCGACGCCCGAGCACGAGGCGATCCTGGAGCGCTGCGGCGCTCCGCAGTCGATGGCGGAGCTGTCCGCCGGGCTGGGCCTCCCGCTGGGCGTCATCCGGGTGCTCTGCTCCGACCTGCTCGAACACGGCTCACTCGCGCGTTCCCGCATGGTGCAGCCGCGCGACCGCGACATCTTGGAGGCAGTGCTTGCCGGACTCAACAGGCTCTGACGGCGCCACGCCCGTGATGCCGGACTCGGTGAAGCTCGTCGTCGCCGGTGGCTTCGCCGTCGGCAAGACGACCTTCATCGGGTCGGTCAGCGAGATCACGCCGCTGAGCACAGAAGAGGAAATGACCGAGGCGAGCGTCGGCGTCGACGACCTCACCGGTACCGAGACCAAGCGCACCACCACGGTCGCGCTGGACTTCGGGCGCATCACGATCTCCCAGGAGATCGTGCTGTACCTGTTCGGCACCCCGGGGCAGGCGCGGTTCGGTTCGCTGTGGACGGAGTTGTCCACCGGCGCCATCGGTGCGGTGGTGCTGCTGGACACCCGGCGGCTGGCGATGGGCTTCCCGTCCATCGACTTCTTCGAACGGCGCGGGATCCCGTTCGTCGTGGCGGTGAACTGCTTCGACAACACGGAGTTCTCGTACACGGAGGAGGAGGTCCGCACCGCCGCCGCGATGGGACCGGAGACCCCGATCCTGTTCTGCGACGCGCGGGACCGGGACTCCAGCAAGAAGGTGCTCGTCACGCTCGTGAAGCACGCCCTGCAGCAGCGTCGTCCGGGCGCCGCGGCGCGCTGAGGGGCTGGGCGGGAGGGATGG
>NZ_JAIUJZ010000026.1:20419-52530 GCF_020176775.1 Saccharopolyspora sp. 6M | reverse complement strand
CGGGCGGCCGCGCGGGCCGGAGCGCCCTGCGGCCACCCCCGCCTTCGGCCGTCCGCCGCCCCCCAGCTCCTGTCCGCCGCGGGGGGGCGGGGGCGGCGCGGGGGGGGGGGGGGGGGGCGCCCGCGGGCCCGGACGGGCACGCGAAAGGCCCCAGCCCGCGCGCCGTGCCCGTCAGGTCACCGGGCGCTAACCTGGCCGGATGGGGCCGGACCTCGGCCCCATCCCTCCCGTGCTTTCCGGGGCCGGGCGCGGGGCGCAGTTCTGGTGGTCTCGGCGTGTGCTCACAGTTGCGATTCCTGCATTCCACTGCTCCGAGATCAATGCCATTGCTCCGTTCGGATCAGCCCCGGTTCGGGAACGGCTCAGAGAATCAGTTTCTGCGTTACTACGAGTTCTGATCGCTTTGGTCCGAATGGTGCACGGGCCACCTCTCCGCTGGGCTCGCTCACATCTCCGGATGAGGTGCTGATCATCACATGTGAAATGGTGGGCGATTACCCGGATGGAGGTTGCTTCGGTGGGGTCGTGACGGCCGGTGCGCAACAACTCGGACGATAATTTCGTGCTTGACAAATGGGGTAGGCCGATCGAATGATTAGTTGGTGTTCGCAGTTCGTCCAGCGCCTGAACGGGCGGCGCCTGGTCGGACCTGCGGACGCGTGCATCCGCGCTGCTGCGGGTCGATTCGGGTGCGTCCGCTCGCGGTGTGCCAGCCGTTCTCGGCGGCGGAGGGTTGTGACATGTGTGAGAGGGGCTCGCCGAGCCCGCACGGCGGTGTTCCGGGCGCCGCCGGTGGGTGGTGCGGCTCGTGCGGACGCCGCGTGGGCGGGACGAGCGCGCGGTGGCGTTCGTCGGACGGGATTGCCGGAGTTCGTCGTCGTGGATCGTTCACGCTGGTGGGAAAGCTGTCGGGGCTTTCTCCGGGCGAGGTCGGCCCCGTCGGTCCGCCGGGCTCCCGGTCCGGCCGCGCCGGGCCGCTGATGACGGCCGCGGCGCGGCGGGCGCTCGGGTGCCGTCGGGGCGCCGGAGCGGTCCGGGGCCGGGTGCCGCACGCCCGCGGGCGTGCGGTGCCGCTGCCGGGCGCGCCCCGGCGGAAGTGGTCCGGGCGGTGGGGCGCATCGTTCTCCGCGCAATCATCCGCCATTTCGGCTGCGGTGCCCGCATCGGGACGGGGCCGAAACCCGAATTCGTCCCGGATCGCGGACCGGGAGTCGTCGGCGATCGATTCCTCGAATGGTTTTCCGCTTCTCGATCAGAATGTACTCGTATCGTCGGAGTTCCGCCCGCCGCGATGTCGGAAACCGTTCGACCGGGCCCCGACCAGCGATCTTCGGCCGGAGGGGGAGACGTGCGGGTTGAGCTCTCCGACCGGTCCGATCGCCGTTCCCGCATCGTGTCGTCGCGCGGTTCGGCGCGGCACGTCACCGCCCGATCCTGTGCTCGACTCCTGAAATCGCGCCAGCGGTCGTCGAACACCGCGGGCTGAGAGCGCGTGGTCTCGTGCTGCCACGACCGGGATTCGCCATCCCGGTCGTGCGGCGCGAACGCGCCCGGCCGGTGCACCCAGAGACATCCCTCCTCCTATTCGACAGGGGAACGACCGACGTTGGACCAGACATTCGCGACTCCGCTGCTGTTCACCGGTGCCGACCTGGACTCCGTCCGCGACCGGGCCGCGCGCATCGGCGCGTGCCTGCGGGACCCGGAGCTGGAGCCGCACGACGTCGCCGCGGCCCTCGCGTCCGCCCCGGCGGGTCCCGCCCGCGCCGCGCTGGTCGCCGCCACGCGCGCGGAGGCCGTGCGCGGGCTGGCGGCGCTCGGCGAGGGCCGGCCGTTCCCCGGTCTGAGCACCGGCGTCGTGCGTCCCTCGCCGGTCGCCTTCCTGTTCACCGGGATCGGCGTGGAGTGGGCGGGCATGGCCGCCCCGCTCATCGCCGCGCACCCCGAGTTCGCGGCGGTCGTGGACCAGGTGGACGCGGTGGTGGCGCCCGCGCTGGGCCGGTCGCTGCGCGCCGTCCTCGAAGGCGGCTCGGACGAGGCGGAGCTGCTCCGCCGGATCGACTGGGCGCAGATCGCGCTGTTCACCGTGCAGGTCGGCCTGTGCGCGGTGCTGCGCGAGCGCGGCCTCGAACCGGCGTACGTGCTCGGCCACTCGGCGGGGGAGCCGGCCGCGGCGCACGTCGCGGGCGTGCTCGACCTGGACGACGCCGCCCGGCTGCTGGTGGCCCGGGCCCGGCTGATGCGCACCCTGCAGGGCGGCGGCGCGATGGTGTCGCTGCAGGCGGGGGCGGAGGAGGTCGCCGCCGAGCTGGGCGAGCTCGCCGACGAGGTTTCCATCGCCGTCGTGAACGGCCCCCGCGCCACGGTGATCTCCGGAGCCGCCGACCCGGTGCTGGAGGTGGCCGCGCGGTTCGAGGAGCTGGGCCGCGGCGTCAAGTGGCTGGACGTGGACGTCGCGGTGCACTCGAACCGGGTCGACCCGATCCTGGCCGAGCTGGCCGACGACGTCCGCGACCTGACCTTCACCACCCCGCGCGTGCCCGTGGTCTCCGCCGTCGCCGGTGCCGCCGACGACGCGGTCGCCACCCCCGGCTACTGGGTGCGCAGCCTGCGCGAGCCGGTGCGGTTCGCCGACGGCATCGGCTGGCTGCACGAGCGGGGCGTGCGCACCTTCGTGGAGATCGGGCCGGACGCGGTGCTGAGCTCGATGCTCGCCGGCTGCGTGCCCGCGCACGACGACGTGGCGGCGGTGCCGCTGCTGCGCAAGCGGCGGCCCGTCGCCGATTCGCTGGCCGCTGCCGCGGCGCAGCTGCACGTGCGCGGCGTCGACCTCGCCCCGCTCGCCGCGCCGCCCGCACCGTCCGGGCACGCGCTGCGGTGCGCGCGGTTCTGGCTGGACGGCGGCCCGCTTCCGGAGGGGCACGCCGAGGCCGAACCGGGCCCCGCCGGGGCCGCCGACCTCGCCGAGCTGGTCCGCGCGCACGCCGCCGGAGTGCTCGGCAAGGCCACCCCGGAGGAGGTCGACGCGACCACCAGCTTCTTCGAGCAGGGCTTCGACTCGGCGGCCGCCGTCGAGTTCTGCGCGCTGCTCAACCGGGACGCGGGCCTCGACCTGCCGGTGGCGGCGCTGTTCGACCACAGCACCCCCGCCGCCCTGGTGGACCACCTGGCGGGGCTGCGCGACGGCGTCCCGGCGGTGACCGGTGCGCGCACCGCGGACCGCACGGACGCCGACGACGAGCCGATCGCCATCGTCGGGATGGGCTGCCGGTTGCCCGGCGGCATCGCCTCGCCCGAGCAGTTCTGGGAGGCGCTGCTGGCGGAGCGGGACGTGGTGTCGTCCTTCCCGACCGATCGCGGCTGGACCGAGGACCTCTACGACCCGGACCCGGACCGCGGCGGCCGGACCTACGCGTCGGCGGGCGGGTTCCTGCACGACGCGGCCCTGTTCGACGCCGAGTTCTTCGGCATCTCCGAGTACGAGGCGCAGGCCATGGACCCGCAGCAGCGGCTGCTGCTGGAGGTCTGCTGGGAGGCCGTGGAACGGGCCGGGATCGTCCCGGAATCCTTGCGGGGCAGCCGGACCGGCGTCTACCTCGGCGCGACCGCGCAGCCGTACGGGCCGGCGCTGGACGAGTCGGCGGGTGCGCTGGACGGGTTCGTGCTCACCGGCACCACGCCGAGCGTGCTCTCCGGGCGGGTGGCCTACCAGTTCGGCTTCCACGGCCCGGCGCTGACCGTGGACACGGCGTGCTCGGCGTCGCTGGTCGCGCTGCACCTGGCGGTGCAGTCGCTGCGGCGGGGCGAGTGCTCGATGGCGATGGCCGGTGGTGCGGCGGTGCTCGCCACGCCGGGGATGCTGGTGACCTTCGCGCGGCAGCGCGGGCTCGCCCCGGACGGCCGGTGCAAGGCGTTCGCGGCGGACGCGGACGGCACCGGCTGGGGCGAGGGCGCCGGAGTGCTGCTGCTGGAGCGGCTCTCGGACGCGCGGCGCAACGGGCACCCGGTGCTCGCGCTGGTGCGCGGCAGCGCGGTGAACTCGGACGGCACCTCGAACGGGCTGACCGCGCCGAACGGGCTGGCCCAGCAGGAGGTGATCCGCTCCGCGCTGGCCGGGGCGGGCCTGTCCGCGTCCGAAGTGGACGCGGTGGAGGCGCACGGCACGGGAACGCGGCTCGGCGATCCGGTGGAGGCGCGGGCGCTGCTGGCGACCTACGGCGCCGACCGCGCCCCGGAACGCCCGCTGCGGCTCGGTTCGGTGAAGTCGAACGTCGGGCACACCCAGACCGCGGCCGGCGTCACCGGGCTGATCAAGATGGTGCTGGCGCTGCAACACGAGGTGTTGCCCCGCACGTTGCACGTCGACGCGCCCTCGCCGCACGTGGACTGGGACGCGGACCGGATCGCGCTGCTCACCGAGCGCACCCCGTGGCCGCGGGGCACCAGCCCGCGCCGGGCCGGGCTGTCCGCGTTCGGCATCAGCGGCACCAACGCGCACGTGATCATCGAGGAGGCGCCGCCGGTCGAGGCCGGGCCCGAACCGGACGACGACGGGGTGGTGGCGCTGCCGCTGTCGGCGAAGACCGCGCCCGCGCTGGCCGAGCAGGCGCGCCGGTTCGCCGCGCACCTCGCCGCCGCGGACCGCCCGGCGCTGCGGCAGTGGTCCCGGGCGATGGCCCGGCGCTCGTCGTTCCCGTGGCGCGCGGTCGCCGTCGGCGGCTCGGCGGCGGAGCTCGTCACCGGGCTCACCGCGCTCGCCGAGCAGCGGCCCGCGCCCGGCGCGTGGTCCGGTCGCGCCCTGGACGGCCGCACCGCGGTGCTGTTCTCCGGGCAGGGCAGCCAGCGCGTCGGGATGGGACGGCTGCTGCACGCCGAGCACCCGGTGTTCGCGGCCGCCTTCGACGAGGTGTGCGCGCTGTTCGACGCCGAGACCGGTGGTGATCTGCGCGCCGTCATCGCCGACGACGAACGCGCCCTCACCCGCACCGGCTGGGCGCAGCCCGCGCTGTTCGCGATCGAGGTGGCGCTGTTCCGGCTGCTGGAGTCCTGGGGCCTGCGCCCGGACGTGGTGCTCGGGCACTCGCTGGGCGAACTCGTCGCCGCGCACGTCGCCGGGATCCTCGACCTGCCGGACGCGGTCCGCGTCGTCGCCGCCCGCGCCCGGCTGATGGAGGCCGTGGACGTCGACGGGACGATGACCGCGCTGGAGGCCACCGAGGACGAGGTCCGCGCGGTGCTCGCCGAGCACCCGGACGGGATCGCCGTGGCCGCCGTGAACGCGCCGCGCAGCACCGTCGTGTCCGGCCGCCGCGAGCTCGTCGAGTCCGTGGCCGGGCGTTTTTCCGCGCAGGGGCGCCAGGTCTGGCCGCTGCGGGTCAGCCACCCGTTCCACACGCCGCTGATGGCGGGCATGCTCGACGAGTTCGGCGCCGTCCTGCGCACCGCGACGTTCCGGCGGCCGAACCTGCCGGTGGTCTCCAACGTCACCGGGGAGCTCGCCGACGAACGCATGTCCGCACCGGACTACTGGCTGGAGCACGTGCTCGGTGCGGTGCGGTTCGCCGACGGGGTGCGCACCGCGCGCGAGTTCGGTGCCCGCACCTTCGTCGAGGTCGGGCCGGGCGCGGCGCTCACCGTGCAGGCCCGCGCGTGCCTGGCCGAGCTGGACCCGGCCGCGGTCGTGGCCGCGACCCTGCGCCAGGGCCGGGACGAGACCACCGCGCTGCTGCACGGCGTGGCGCAGCTGCACGTGGCCGGGCAGCCGGTCGACTGGGACGTCGTCGCGGGCCCGGGCGGCGGCACCGCGCTGCCGCAGCTGCCGACGTACGCCTTCCAGCGCAAGCACTTCTGGCTCACCTCCTCGGGCCGGAGCACCGGTGTCGCCGAGTTCCCGTCCGCGCCGAGCGTTCCCGCCATCGACGGCCTCACCGGCGAGCAGCGGCGCGCCCGGCTGCTGGAGCTGGTGCTGGAGCAGACCGCCGCGTGCCTGGGCACCAGCGAGCGGGACCAGGTGGAACCGGGGCTGACGTTCGCCGAGACCGGGCTCGGCTCCGTCGGGCTGCTGGAGCTGCGGAACCGGCTGGTCGCCGCCACCGGGCTGGAGCTGCCCGCCGCCGCGGCCTACGACCACCCGACGCCGCGCGCGCTGGCCGAGCAGCTGGGCCGGCTCGACCCGGCCGTCCGGCAGCGGGCCGAACCGGTCGCCCGCACCGAGGTCGTCGAGCCGCGGCCCGCCGACGACGGGCCGGAACCGATCGCCATCATCGGCATGGCCTGCCGCTTCCCCGGCGGGGTCACCACCCCCGGCGAGCTGTGGGACCTGGTCGCCGAAGGCCGCGACGTGGTCTCCGAGTTCCCCACCGACCGCGGCTGGCCGACCGGCCTGCACTCGCCGGACCCGGACCGGCCCGGCAAGACCTACTGCACCCGCGGCGGGTTCCTGCGCGACCCGGCGATGTTCGACTCCGACTTCTTCGGCATCGCGCCGCGGGAGGCGCTGGTCACCGACGCGCAGCAGCGGCTGCTGCTGGAGACCTCGTGGGAGGCCTTCGAACGCGCCGGCATCGACCCGATCTCGTTGCGCGGCAGCGACACCGGCGTCTTCGTCGGCATCACCTATCAGGACTACACGCCGCGCTGGGTGGACCGGCCGCGCGCGGTCCGCGACCACGAGGGCTACCTGCAGAGCGGCACGGCCAGCAGCATCGCGACCGGGCGGCTGTCGTACTTCTTCGGCTTCGAGGGCCCGTCGATCGGCATCGACACCGCGTGCTCGTCCTCGCTGGTGTCGCTGCACCTCGGGGTGGAGGCGCTGCGCGGCGGGCAGTGCGGGTACGCCCTCGCCGGGGGCGCCACGGTGATGCCGACGCCGCAGCCGTTCGTCGAGTTCTCCCGGCTGCGCGCGCTGTCCCCCGACGGCCGGTGCAAGTCGTTCTCCGCGGACGCGGACGGCACCGGTTGGGGCGAGGGCGCGGGCGTGCTGCTGCTGGAACGGCTCTCCGACGCGCAGCGCAACGGGCACAAGGTCCACGCGGTGGTGCTGGGCACCGCGGTCGGCGCCGACGGCGCCTCCAACGGGCTCACCGCCCCCAACGGGCTCGCGCAGCAGCGCACCATCCGCACCGCGCTGCGCACCGCGGGGATCTCCGGCCGGGACGTCGACGTCGTCGAGGCGCACGGCACCGGCACCAAGCTCGGCGACCCGATCGAGGCGCAGGCGCTGGTCGAGACCTACGGCCGCGACCGGGCGCCGGACCGGCCGCTGTTCGTCGGCTCCATCAAGTCGAACATCGGGCACCCGCAGACCGCCGCCGGCGTCGCGGGGGTGATCAAGCTGGTGGAGTCGTTCCGCCACGGGGTGCTGCCGAAGACGCTGCACGCGGACGAACCGACGCCGCTGATCGACTGGCCCAGCAGCGGGCTGTCGCTGCTCGCCGAGCAGCGGTCCTGGCCCGCGACCGACGGTCCGCGCCGCGCCGCGATCTCCGGGTTCGGCATCGGCGGCACCCTCGGGCACGCGATCCTGCAGGAGCCGCCCGCACCGCAGCGGCCCCGCCCGGCCCCCGCCGGTCGTCCCGTCGCCTGGGTGCTGTCCGGGTACACCGCCGCCGACCTGCAGGACCAGGCGCGGCACCTGCTGGAGCACCCCGAGCTGGACGCGCACCGGGTCGCGGACGTGGCGCACACCCTCGCCCGGCGCACCGCGTTCCGCTGGCGCGGCGTCGTCGTCGGCTCTTCGGTCGAGCAGCTGCGGGAGGGCCTGGAGCTGCTGGCGCGCGGGTGCACCGGGAACGGCGTGTGGTCCGGGCAGGGCCGCGACGCGCCCGCCACCACCGCGTCCGGGCCGCTCGAAGACCTCGCCCAGCGGCACGTGGACGGCGCGCCGGTGGACTGGACGGCGGTGTTCCCGACCGGCGAATTCCTCGACGAACTGCCGACCTACGCGTTCCAGCGGCAGCGGTACTGGCTGGAGCTGGACGCGGGCGAGCCGAGCACCGGGCACCCCTTCCTGGACGAGCCGATCGACCTCGCCGACGGGTCCGGGGCGGTCGTGAACGGCCGCGTGTCGGTGGCCGCCGAGGCGTGGCTGGCCGATCACGTGCTGCGCGGCGACACGATCTTCCCCGGCACCGGGCACGTGGAGCTGGCGCTGCGCGCCGGTCGCGAGCTCGGCTGCCCGCGCCTGGTCGAGCTGACCCACCACAGCCCGCTGCTGCTGCCCGACGACGGGTACCGCCGCATCCAGGTCTCGGTGGGGGCGCCCGGCGCGGGTCGGCGGCGGCCGTTGAAGATCCACTCCGCGGCGGCGGGCGGATCGGAGTGGACGCTGCACGCCTCCGGTGAGCTCGGCCCCGACGCCGAACCGGTCGAGGTCCCGTCCGTGCAGTGGCCGCCACCCGGCGCGGAAGCCGTGGACGTCGCGGCCATGTACGAGGGCTTCACCGAGCGCGAGTACGAGTACGGGCCCGCCTTCCGCGGCGTGCGCGCCGCCTGGCGCACCGGCGACGAGGTCACCGCCGAGGTGGCGCTGCCCGCCGACGTGGCCCGGGACGCGGGCGAACTGGTGCTGCACCCGGCGCTGCTGGACGCCTGCCTGCACGCGATGGGCGTGCTCGACGACGGCGACGACGTGCGGGTCCCGTTCGCGTGGAGCGGCGTCACCGCAGCGGACGGCCCGCCCGCCGGCGAAGTGCGGGTGCGCCTGACCAAGGTGCGGCCGGACACCGCGACGCTCGTGGTCGAGGACCTCTCCGGGCGGCTGGTGCTGGCGGTGGACGCGCTGACCTTCCGCTCGTTGCAGACCGACCCCGGGGTGAACCTGCGCGACGTGCTGTTCGCCCAGGAGTGGGTGGCCGTCGAACCCGCTTCCTGGCCCGCGTCCGGCCGGCCCGCCGTGGTCGAGGTCGACGGAGATCCGGCGGCCGCGTTCGCCGCGCTCGGCGCGGACGGCGTGCTGCCGGAACTGGTGGCCGTCGCGCTGCCGGAGTTCGGCGCGGCCCGGATCGGCGACGACGGGCTCGCCGCGGCGACCCGCGCCGCGATCGGCTCCGCGCTGGAACTGGTGCGGGCCTGGCTGGCCACGCCCGGCGCCGCGGCCTCCCGCCTGGTGGTGGTGACCCGGGGAGCGGCGGACGTCGGCGGCGGAACCGTCGGCGACGCCGCGCACGCCGCCGCGGCCGGGCTGGTCCGCAGCGCCCAGTCGGAGCACCCCGACCGGTTCGTGCTGGTCGACGTCGAGGAGCACGACGGGCTCGCGGACGTGCTCGCGGAACTGCCCGACGGCGAACCGCAGCTGGCTGTCCGCGACGGCCGCTTCCACGCCGCCCGCCTCGCCCGCACCGCCGGGGGTGGCGGCGACGTCCGGCTGGACGGCGGCACCGTGCTGCTCACCGGCGGCACCGGCGGACTCGCCGCGGAGATCGCCGCGCACCTGGTGGCGGCCTGCGGGGCGACGCACCTGGTGCTGGCCAGCCGCCGCGGTCCGCGCGCCGCCGGGGCCGAGGAGCTGCGGGCCCGGCTGCTGGAGCTCGGCGCCCAGCGGGTCGACCTCGCGTCCTGCGACGTGACCCGGCGCGAGCAGGTCGCGGACCTGCTCGGCTCGATCGACCCGGCGCAGCCGCTGATCGGCGTCGTGCACCTCGCCGGGGTGCTGGCCGACGCCACCGTCGGAGGGATGACCGCCGAGCAGATCGACCGGGTCGTCGCGCCCAAGGTGGACGCGCTGGTGCACCTGCACGAGCTGACCGCGGGTGCCGACCTGCGGATGTTCGCGACCTTCTCCTCCGCGGCCGCCGCCGTCGGCTCCGCCGGGCAGGGCAACTACGCCGCCGCCAACGCCTTCCTGGAGGCGGTGACCGCGCAGCGCCGCGCGGGCGGGCTCGCGGGCACCGCGCTCGCGTGGGGCATGTGGGCCACCGAGGACGGGATGCGGGGGCAGGTCGGCGACGCCGACATCGCCCGGTTGCACCGCTCCGGGTTCCGGCCGATCACCACCGCCGAGGCGGTGACCGCGTTCAGCGCCGGGATCTCCGCGGACCTGCCGGTGCTGCTGCCGGTGCCGGTGGAGCGGGCGCAGTTGCGCAGGCTCGCGGGCAGCGGTGGGCTCCCCGCGCTGATGCGCGGCATCGCCCCCGCCGGTGCCGCGGACGGATCGGCCGCGTCGTTCGCGGAGCGGGTGCGCGGGCTGCCCGGGCAGGCCCGGCTGGCCGCGGTCGTGGACGTGGTCCGCACGCACGTCGCGCGCATCCTCGGGCACGATTCGGGCTCCCAGGTGGACGTGGGCACCGCGTTCTTCGACATGGGCTTCGACTCGCTGTCCGCGGTGGAGCTGCGCAACGAGCTGGCCACCGCCACCGGCACGTCGCTGCCGCCGACGCTGCTGTTCGACCACCCCGACATCACCTCCGTGGCCGAGCACGTGCTCGACCGGCTCGCCCCGGAACCGGCCCCCGCGCCCGCACCGGCGGAACCGGAACCGGTGTCGGCCATCGCGGAGATGACCGCCGACCAACTCGTCGCCATGGCGCTGAAACAAGGTGATCGCTGATGACCGAGCAGCTCGTCGAAGCCCTCCGGGCCGCGTTGCTGGAGAACGAACGGCTGCGCGCCGAACGGGCGCGACCCGCCGAGGAGCCGATCGCCGTGATCGGCGTCGCCTGCCGCTACCCCGGTGACGTGGGCACCCCGGAGCAGCTGTGGGACCTGGTGGCCGGGGAGCGGTGCGCCGTGGGCGACTTCCCCACCGACCGCGGCTGGCCGGCGGACCTGTACGACCCGGTGCCCGGGCGCCCCGGCAAGTCGAACACCGAACGCGGCGGGTTCATCGACATCAAGGGCTTCGACCCGGAGTTCTTCGGCATCGAGCCCGACGAGGCCCGCATGATGGACCCGCAGCAGCGGCTCGTGCTGGAGGCGTCCTGGCACGCGTTCGAGCACGCCGGAGTCGACCCGACCTCGCTGCGGCGCAGCTCGACCGGCGCCTACGTCGGGGTGATGTACAACGACTACACCGCGCGCATCGACGCGGCGGGCCTGAACCACGACGAGAACTACCTGACCAGCGTGACCAGGAGCGTCACCTCCGGGCGGGTGGCCTACGCGTTCGGCCTGGAAGGGCCCGCGGTCACCGTGGACACGGCGTGCTCCTCGTCGCTGGTGGCGGTGCACCTGGCGAGCAACGCGCTGCGCGGCGGGGAGTGCTCGCTGGCGCTGGCCGCCGGGGTGACGTCGATGGCCTCGCCGTCGATGTTCCTGGAGTTCAGCAAGCACGGCGTCGCCGCCGACGGGACCTGCAAGGCGTTCTCCGCCGACGCCGACGGCATCGGCTGGGGCGAGGGCGTCGGGGTGCTGGTCCTGGAGCGGCTGTCCGACGCGCGCCGCAACGGCCGCCGGGTGCTCGCGGTGCTGCGGGGCAGCGCGGTCAGCCAGGACGGGGCGTCGAACGGGCTCACCGCGCCGAACGGGCGCGCCCAGCAGCGCGTCATCGAGGAGGCGCTGGGCCGCGGCGGGCTCACCCCCGCCGACGTGGACGCGATCGACGCGCACGGCACCGGGACTCCGCTGGGCGACACGATCGAAGCGCACGCCCTGCAGGCCGTCTACGGCCGGGGCCGCGCGGCGGAGCACCCGCTGTGGCTCGGTTCGGTGAAGTCCAACCTCGGCCACACCCAGGCCGCCGCCGGGGCGGCGAGCCTGATCAAGATGATCTGGGCGATCCGGGAGGGCGTGCTGCCGAAGACGCTGCACGTGGAGCGGGCCTCCACCGACGTGGCGTGGGACGGCGGGGGAGTGGCGCTGCTGCGCGAATCGCGGCCGTGGCCGGAGGTCGGCAGGCCGCGCCGCGCCGCGGTCTCCGCGTTCGGCATCAGCGGCACCCTCGCCCACGTCATCGTCGAGCAGGCCGAGGAGCAGGACGTGCCCGCGTCGACGGCACCCGCGGGCACCACGCCGTGGCTGCTGCACGCGCGCACCGAGCGGGGCCTGCGCGCGCAGGCGGGCGCGCTGGCCGGGGCGATCGAGGACGCGGGCGATCCGCTGACCGCCGACGTCGCCGTCTCGATCACGCCGCGACGCGGATTCCCGTGGCGGGCGGCGATCCTGCCCCGCAGCACCCCGGACGGGGTGCGCGCGTTGCGGGCGCTCGCCGCGGGCGCGGACTCCGCCGACGTGCCGGTGGGCGACCGCACCGCGCGGGACGTCGTGCTGGTGCTGCCGGTCGCTCTGCCCGGCAAGGCCCAGGTGGAGCTGGCCGCGGAACTCGCCGACTGGGGCGTCCGTCCGAACCACGTGGTCGCCGCCGTCGAGGCGGGGTCGGTGGCGGCGGACGTCGCCGCGGCCGCCGGGCTCGGACCGGACGCGGTCACCACGACCGGTGACTGCGCCGGGGCCGTCCGGGAGCGGACCCGGTCCGGCACCTGCTCGGCGGTCGTGCTCGGCACCGGCGGAGAGCTCGCCGGGAACGCCGACGTCATCGCACTGCCGGAGCACGGCGGGCCCGAAGCGCTGGAACGGGTGCTGGCCTGGCTGCACGTCCGCGGAATCCCCGTCGACTGGCGGCGGACGGGAACCGGAACCCCGATCCCGGTGCCCGGACACCACTTCGCACACCAGGAGTTCTGGGTCTGAAAACGGGTTCCGCCACCCGGTGCCGGGCCTTCAACTCGGTTTGCGTAGCACTCGGGTGGCGGAACCACACTGCTCGTCTTCAACTTGCGCCGCGGGTCGTGTCCGTTGCTCGTCAGCGGCGAAGCCGCTGAGCCGCCGACCACGCACGCAGCAGGACCACCCGCGGGTTCTCAGTGGGCCCCTCGCGAGGACAGCGTTTTCTCATGTGGCGGAGCCACCTGTGAAAACGATCCCGCAGCGAGGGGGCCGCTGAGGTTCCGCCACCCCAGCGCTGCACAAGAGGAGTGGAACAGCATGGATCAGCCGCGGCCGAGCAACGACCGGGCGAAGAACGCCAGGTTCGCCGGACGCTCCGCCAGCCGTCGCATGAAGTAGCCGTACCACTGGTCGCCGTAGGCCACGTACACCCGCAGCCGGTGGCCTTCGGCGGCCAGCCGCTCCTGCTCGTCGGGCCGGATCCCGTAGAGCATCTGGAACTCGAAGCCCTCCGCGGACCGCCCGGCGCGCGCCGCCAGGTCGAGCGCGATCTCGATCATCCGCGGGTCGTGCGTGGCCACCATCGGGTAGCCCGCGCCTTCCAGCAGCACCCGCAGGCACCGCACGTACGACCTGTCCACTTCGGACCGTTCGGCGAACGCGACCGAGGCGGGTTCGGCGTAGGCGCCCTTGCACAGCCGCACCCGGGAACCGGCGGTGGCCAGGTCCCGGCAGTCCTGCTCGGTGCGCCGCAGGTACGCCTGCAGCACCGCGCCCACCCACGGGAAGTCCACCCGCAGGTCCCGCAGGATGCCCAGCGTGGAGTCCGTGGTGGTGTGGTCCTCCATGTCGAGGGTGACCGTGGTGCCCGCCGCCGCGGCGGCCTCGCAGATCAGCCGCGCGTTGTCCAGCGCGATCTTCTCCCCGTCCACCGGCAGCGACTGCCCGACGGCGGAGAGCTTCACCGACACCTCGGCCCGGTCGGCCAGGCCCGCGTCGCCGAGCGAACCGAGCACCGCCCGGTAGGCGTTCACGGTGTCCGCGGCCCGCCCGGCGTCGAGGGTGTCCTCGCCGAGGTGGTCCAGCGTGGTGCGCATGCCGCGCGCCGCGAGCGCGCGGGTGGCCGCGACCGCGTCCAGCGCGGTCGTCCCGGCCACGTACCGGTCCACCACCGGGCCGGTCAGCGGGTTGGATTCCACGATCCGCCGCACGTTCGTGGAACGCGCCGCAGCCAGCAGAGCAGAGCGCAGCATCGGGTCTCCTCAGGTGCGAAGCGGATCGGATCAGTCCATGTGCGGGTAGCCGAGCCCGGTGGGCGCGACGAACGTCTCCTTGATGGCGCGCGGGCTGGTCCAGCGCTGGATGTTGAACATCGACCCGGCCTTGTCGTTGGTGCCGGAGGCACGGCCCCCGCCGAACGGCTGGCGGGACACGATGGACCCGGTGGGCTTGTCGTTGACGTAGAAGTTCCCCGCCGCCTGCCGCAGCTTCCGGTGCGCCAGCTCGATCGCGGACCGGTCGGTGGCGAACACAGCGCCGGTCAGCGCGTACGGGCTGGACGCGTCGACCACGTCGAGGATCTCCGCGTAGCGGGCGTCGTCGTAGACGTGCACCGCGATGATCGGCCCGAAGTACTCGGTGGTGAACACCTCGTCGGCCGGGTCGTCGCAGACCAGCACCGTCGGCTCGACGAAGTAGCCGACCGAGTCGTCGCAGCCGCCACCGGCCAGCACCTCGATCGAGGAGGTGGTGCGGGCCCGCTCCAGCGCGGTCTTGTGCTTCGCGAACGCCCGCGCGTCGATGACCGCGCCGCCGAAGTGGCCGAAGTCGGTGACGTCGCCGAAGCTGATCGTCCGGGTCAGCTCCGCCAGCTCGTCGCGCAGCCCGCCCTCCCAGATCGAGCGCGGCACGTAGGCGCGGGACGCCGCCGAGCACTTCTGCCCCTGGTACTCGAAGGCGCCGCGGGCGAACGCGGTGGCCAGCGGGGCCGGGTCCGCCGACGGGTGCACCACGATGAAGTCCTTGCCGCCGGTCTCGCCGACGATCCGCGGGTAGCTGCGGTAGGAGTCGAGGTTCTCGGCGACGGTGCGCCACAGCTTCTTGAACGTGCCGGTCGAGCCGGTGAAGTGCAGGCCCGCGAAGTCCGGGTCGGCCAGCGCGACCTCGCTGACGGCCTGCCCGTCCCCGGTGACCAGGTTGATCACGCCCGGGGGCAGCCCGGCGGCCTCGAACATCCGCATGGTGAAGTGCGCGGCGAACTGCTGCGACGGCGTCGGCTTCCACACCACGGTGTTGCCCATCAGCGCGGGCGCGGTGGGCAGGTTCCCGGCGATGGCGGTGAAGTTGAACGGGGTGATGGCGGTGACGAAACCGTCCAGCGGCCGGTACTCCATCCGGTTCCACTCGTTCGGCACCGAGGTGGGCTGCTCGGCGAGGATGCGGCGCGCGTAGTGCACGTTGAACCGCAGGAAGTCGATGAACTCGCAGGCCGCGTCGATCTCGGCCTGCTGCACCGACTTGGACTGCCCGAGCACGGTGGCGCCGTTGATGGTGTCCCGCCACGGCCCGGCGAGCAGGTCGGCGGCGCGCAGCAGCACCGCGGCGCGCTCGTCGAACGGGGTGGCGGCCCAGCCGGGGGCGGCGTTCTTGGCGGCGCGCACCGCGTCGGCGACGTCCTCGCGGGTGGCCTGCGCGGAGGTGCCGAGCACGTGCGCGTGGTCGTGCGGCTGCACCACGTCGAAGCGGTCGCCGCCCGCCATCCGCTGCACGCCGTCGATGGTGGACGTGAGGTCGAGGCGCTCGGATTCGAGCTCGGCGATGCGCTTGTGCAGCGATTCCCGCTCGGCGGAGCCGGGGGCGTAGGACTTGACCGGTTCGTTGCTCGGGGCTGGGACGGTGGTGATGGCGTCCATGCCTGTCGCCTCCTCGCGGGTCGGCTGGGGTTCTGGAATACCCAGAACAGTAGGAGCGGGACGGGCCGCTGCGGCTGTACGATCGGCCATCGTTGAGGGGAGCGTGTTGTTCGGTTGGACGAGGACCCGCGTGGCCCGGCCGCGCCCGGAGCGCCGCTGCGGCAGCTGCTCGTCGCCGTCGGCGAACCGCTGATCGACCTGCTCGCCGCCCCGGCCGGCCTGGACGTGGACGTGCGGGACGTGGTGATCGCCGAACCCGACGAGGACGCGGCGGCCAACCCCGGCGACCTGGTGCTGGTGATCGGCGCCCGCGGCCGCTCCGCGCTGCGCCAGGTCCGGTCCGCCGCGCGGGACGGGGCCGCCGCGGTGGCGGTGAAGACCCAGGCCGAGCAGGACGCGGCGGTGCTCCGGGACGCCGCGCTGGACGCCGGCATCGCCCTGTTCGGGGTGTGGCCGGAGGTGCGCTGGGAGCAGCTGGAGTCGCTGGTGCGCACCGTCGTGGACAACGCGCGGCTCACCGTCGAAGCGGACGCGGGGGAGGCGCCGGGAGACCTGTTCGCGCTCGCCCAGACCGTCGCGGCCATGACCGGCGGCAGCGTCAGCATCGAGGACACCGCCAGCCGGGTCCTCGCCTACTCCCGCTCCGACGACGAGGTGGACGAGCTGCGCAGGCTGTCCATCCTGGGCCGCCGCGGCCCGGAGCCGTACCTGGCGATGCTGCGTGAGTGGGGCGTGTACGAGCGGCTGCGCTCCGGCGAGGAGGTCGTGGGCGTCGACGAACGCCCCGACCTGGGCATCCGGCGCCGGATGGCGGTCGGCATCCACGCGGGCGCGCAGCCGCTGGGCACCATCTGGGTGCAGGAGGGGTCCCGTCCGCTGGAGGAGCGGTCGCAGCGCGCGCTGCTCGGCGCAGCTCGGGTCGCTGCCGTGCAACTGATCCGGCAGCGCGCCGAGGCCAGCGCCGCCCCCCGGCTGCGGGAGAACCTGCTGATCGGGCTGCTCGACGGCAAGGTCGACGCGGCCAGCGTCGCGGGCAACATAGGCGCCGACGCGTCCCGGCCCGCGGTGGTCGTGGTGTTCGCGCTGCGCGGCCGGGCCGGGGTGTCGAACCGGCCGGAGCTGGAGCTGGAGCGCGCCGAGATGACCGGGTTGATCTCGGTGCACGCCGCCGCCTACCGGCGCAGCGCGCTGGTGACGACGCTCGGCTCGCGGGTGTACGTGCTGCTGCCGGACCTGCCGGTGCACGCGCTGCCCGGGGTGCTCGGCATGACCAGGGAGATCGCGGCCGCCGCCGGGCAGCAGCTGCGGGCCGCGGTGCAGGCCGGGGTGGGTTCGGTGGTGGCCGGGCTGGACGAGGTGCCGCACTCGCGCGCCGAGGCGGACCGGGTGCTGGACGCGATGGGCCACGACCTGGACGCGCCGATCGCCACCATCGCCGACGTGCGCTCCCGCGTGGTGCTCAGCGAGCTGCTGACGGTGCTCGGCGGCAACGAGCGGTTCCGCGACCCGCGGCTGGACGCGCTGTTCGCCCACGACGCCGAGCACTCGGGGGCGCTGGCGCGGTCGGTGCTGGCGTACCTGGAGCACTTCGGCGACGTGCGGTCCGCGAGCGCCGCGCTGCACGTGCACCCGAACACGCTGCGGCACCGCATCCGCCGCGCGGGCGAGATCACCGGCATCGACCTCGCGGACCCCGCCGAACGCCTGACGACGCAGCTGCACCTGCTCCTGCACCGCAGGCAGGGCCGTTGATCAGAGCTTGCGCAGCCGCACCCGGTTGATGGCGTGGTCGCCGTCCTTGCGCAGCACCAGGGTGGCGCGCGGCCGGGTCGGCAGGATGTTGTCCACCAGGTTGGGCCGGTTGATGGTGTGCCACAGGTGGTGCGCCTCGGCCCGCGCGTCCTCGTCGGAGAGGCCGGCGAAGTGGTGGAAGTGCGACTCGGGGTCGGCGAACGCGGTGCCGCGCAGCGCCAGGAACCGGTCGGTGTACCAGCGCTCGATGTGGTCGGTGTGCGCGTCCACGTAGATGGAGAAGTCGAACAGGTCGGACACGGCGAGGCTCGGCCCGGGCTGCAGGACGTTGAGCCCTTCCACGATGAGGATGTCCGGCTGCCGCACCACCTGCTCGTGCCCGGGCAGGATGTCGTAGGCGAGGTGCGAGTACACCGGCGCGGTCACCGACTCGGCCCCGGACTTGACCTCGGTGACGAAGCGCAGCAGCGCCCGCCGGTCGTAGCTCTCCGGGAAGCCCTTGCGGTGCATGATGCCGCGCCGGACCAGTTCGGCCTTGGAGTGCAGGAACCCGTCGGTGGTGACCAGGTCGACCTGCGGGTGGTCGGGCCAGCGCGCCAGCAGCGCCCGCAGGATGCGCGCGGTGGTGGACTTGCCGACGGCGACGCTGCCGGCGAGGCCGATCACGAACGGCACCTTCGGCGCGGTCTCGCCGAGGAACGTGGTGGTGCTGTCGTGCAGCCGCTGCCGCGCGGCGACCTGCAGGTTGATCAGGCGGGACAGCGGCAGGTAGACGTCGGCGACCTCGTCGAGGTCGACGGGTTCGCCGAGGCCGCGCAGCGCCTCCAGCTCGGAGTGGGTGAGGGGCAGCGGCAGCGAGTCGCTGAGCTCCCGCCACTGCTTGCGGTGCAGTTCGACGTACGGGCTCAGTTCGCGGACTCGCGTCACGGCGCACACCCCTCGACGTTGAGGACCGGCCGGCTCTCGGCTGCTTCGGCCGGTCCGCACCGGTGCCGCCGAGCTCGACGGCCCCGGCAACCCTAGATCTCGGGCCCCCGGGCGCGCTGTGACGCACTGCACCGCACCCGGGGCCGATCAGGTGATCGTCGACTCACCACCCACCGGAGGCCGGGATGACGGCCGACCGTCGAACCTCCCCGGCGGTTCGTGGCTTTGTCCTGTCAGCGGCGAAGCCGCTGAGCGGCGACCCAGCACGCAACCGGACCACCCGCGGGTTCTCAGCCGCTTCCTCGAGAGGACAGCTTTTTCCCTCGTGGCGGAGCCACTTGGGAAAAAGATCCCGCAGCGAGGAAGCGGCTGAGGTTCCGCCACCCCACCACTACGCAGCAGAAGCGGGGAGACAGGCGGTCACGCCGAGTCGTCGGAGCGCTGGTTCATCTTCGAGTGGCGGTAGCCGTACGCCGCATATACCACCAGCCCGATCGCGAACCAGACGCCGAACCGCAGCCACGTCTCCGGCGCCAGGAACGTCACCAGCCACAGCGAGAACACGATGCCGATCAGCGGCACCACCGGCATGCCGGGCGTGCGGAACCCGCGCGGCAGCTCGGGCCGCTTGTAGCGCAGCACGATCACCGCGGCGCAGACCACGACGAACGCCAGCAGGATGCCGATGTTGGTGAGCTCCGCGGCCTCCTCGATGGGCAGCAGCCCGGCGAACACGGCGGAGACGATGCCGATGAGCCAGGTGAACCGGGACGGCACCTTCCGCACCGGGTGGGTGCGGGAGAACCACTTCGGCAGCAGCCCGTCGCGGGACATGGCGAACCCGACGCGGGTGGCGCCGAGCATGAAGGTGAACAGCACGGTGAGGATGCCGAGGATGGCGCCGACGGCGATGATCGCGCCGACCACGGGCAGGCCCACGTCGGCGAACGCGGTGGCGAACGCGCTCTCCTCGCTGATCTCCTGGTACGGGATCATGCCGGTCAGCACCAGGCAGGCCAGCACGTACAGCACCATCGAGATGATCAGCGAGTACAGGATCGCCTTCGGCATGTGCTTCTGCGAGTCCTTGGACTCCTCCGCCGCGGTGGACATCGCGTCGTAGCCGAACACCGCGAAGAACACGGTCGCCGCGCCGGTGATGGCACCGCCGATGCCGAACGGGAAGAACGGCGTGTAGTTGCCCGCGTTGATGTGGAACGCGCCGACGATGACGACGAGCAGCACGACGCCGACCTTGAGGTAGACCAGCGCGGTCTCGAACCGGGCGGCGTTCTTCATGCCCTGGTTGAGCACGAACGCGATGAGCAGGCACAGCAGCACCGCGAACAGGTTGATCTTGTAGCTGCCGGGTGGCGCGTCCCCGCCCTCGGTGCCCGGGGCGCCGACCATCCACAGCGGCAGCTCGACGTGCAGGAACCCGAGCAGCTCGGTGAAGTACCCGGAGATGCCGATGGCCACCACGGACACGATCGCGGTGTACTCCAGCAGCAGGTCCCAGCCGATGAGCCAGCCGACGATCTCGCCGAGCACCGCGTAGCCGTAGGTGTAGGCCGAACCGGCTTTCGGGATCATCCCCGCGAACTCGGCGTAGGAGAACGCCGCCGCGGCGCTGGCGATCCCCGCGATGAGGAACGAGACCAGCACCGCGGGACCGGCCTTGCCGTGGGCGACGGCCCCGGCGAGCGAGAAGATGCCCGCGCCGATGATGCCGCCGACGCCGATCGCGGTCAGCTGCCACAACCCGAGGGTGCGCTGGAGCCCGCCGGACTCGCCATCGTCCTCGCTGATCGCGTCGATGGGTTTGCGCCGCAGGATCCCCTTGCCGGGGCTGAGCCCAGGTTCCGCCATCGCGTCCTCCTGATCATCTTCGAAGTTGGCGGGAAACGTACGCGCCCCGCACCACCCGGGTGGTTGTGGGGCGCGACGACGTTCCGGGCCGCCCGTTGTCGATCCACACGATGATCGATCGAGATCACGATTCGACGCGTTCGCGCGAGCGCGCGCGTGCTCCTGGGGAAGTCTTGCCCGAACGGCGTGACGCGCGTGCCGCCCGGTCGTTAGTGTTCACGTCCGCGCGCCGCGCGCGTCACGCGATGGAGGGTGATCGGCTGATGTCCAGCTACCGGAGTGTCGTCGTCGGAACGGATGGGTCGACGCCCTCGTTGCGAGCGGTGACGAAGGCGGCGGCGGTGGCCGCCGACACGTCGGCCACACTGGTCATCGTGTGCGCCTACTACCCGAGCAGCGAGCGCGAGGTCGAGCAGGCCCAGGACGAGCTGGGCGGCGAGGCGTTCCAGGTGATCGGCTCGGCCCCGGCGGAGCAGACGCTGCTGGAGGCCGCCGACCTGGCCGCGCAGACCGGCGCCACCGAGGTGGAGACGGTCGCGGTCGTGGGCGCGCCGGTGACGTCGCTGGTGGAGGTCGCGGGCAAGGTGTCGGCGGATCTGCTCGTGGTGGGCAGCAGGGGTTTGAACACGCTCAAAGGCCGATTGCTCGGCTCGGTGCCTTCCGAGGTCTCCCGCCGGGCGGATTGTGATGTGCTCGTTGTCCGGACCTCGCGATGAGGACGGGCCTCGCGGCCAAGCGGAATCCCCGCTGGGCCACGAGGTCGAGAAGGCGCTGCTAGGCGGCGAACCGAAGTACACCAAGGCGGCCGTCGCCGAGGCGGCAGGCGTGGAGCTCGCCCGCGCGGAGCGGTTGTGGCAGGCGATGGGCTTCGCCCACGTCGAGGACCACGAGGTGGTGTTCACCGACGCGGACGTGCGGGCGGTGCGCATGCTCGTGCAGCTCGTCTCCGCCGACGTGATCACCGCGGAGTTGGAGACGGCGGTCGCCCGCACCCTGGCGCAGACCATGTCGCGGCTCGCCGAGTGGCAGGTGGCGATCTTCCGCTCGGTGCTCGGCGACCGCTTCGCCGAGGACCTGGACGTGACCGCGCAGTTCGCCGAGGCGATCACCCCGGTGATGGAGGACCTGCAGGGCTACGTGTGGCGCAGGCACCTCGCGGCGACCGCGGCGCGCGAGCTGACCGAGCAGGTCGGGGACGGCGACGAGCGGCTCCAGGTGATCGGCTTCGCCGACCTGGTCGGCTACACCCGCCTGATCCGCGACTTCAGCGAGGTCGAGCTGGGCAGGCTCATCGACGAGTTCGAGGAGACCGCGACGGCGGTGGTCGCGGAGAACCGCGGCCGCATCGTGAAGACCGTCGGCGACGAGGTCCTGTTCGTCACCGACACCGCGGCCGACGCCGCCGAGATCGCGTTGACGCTGAACGAGCGGATTCCCGGTTCCGGCAAGCTGCCGCCGCTGCGGATCGGCTTGGCGCAGGGCCCGGTGCTGGCGCGGTTCGGCGACGTCTACGGGTCCACGGTGAACATCGCCAGCAGGCTCACCTCGGTGGCGCGGCCGGCGTCGGCGCTGGTGGACCGGGAGCTGGCGACCTCGCTGCGGGCGCACCCGGCGTACTCGCTGACGTCGATCGGCCCGACGAAGGTGCAGAGCTTCCGCGGCCTGCGCGCCTACGCCTTGCGCCGCGCCCGCTGACCCCGCCGCGGGCGGCCCGTCCGCGCGGGTCCGCCGCCCGGCGCACGCTCGGTGGCCGGGTGGGCACGGGCTGGGCCGTTCGGGCGGCCGCGGCGACCGGTGTGATCGAGATCGCTCGATCGGCGCAACGGGCCTGGTCGGGCGACTACCGCGGGCCGGGGGTGCCGGGTCTCGCCTGGTCGGGTGACCTGCGAAATCGGTTGCGTGACGCAACTGAATCGGGTTCCGCCCGCCGCAGGCCGGCCGATCGGGAAATGGGCGATTTGTCCGGACGTGCCGGTGCTCGCAGGCCGACGAGCTGGCAGAAGTGGGATGCCGGGTCCCCGCCGGAGCAATAGGGTCGAAGCCATGGGAGTCGATCCGGGTACCTCGGGAGCCGTGTCAGCGAACCACTCCGACGAGGTCGCCGCCTTGGTCGACCAGTACGCGAAGATCCCGCCCGGACAGCAGGTGCGGCTCGCGAAGCCCACCAGCAACCTGTTCCGGTTCCGCGCCCCCAGCAGCACCACCGGCCTCGACGTGGGCAGGCTGAACCGCGTCCTGTCCGTCGACCCCGACGCGGGCACCGCGCAGGTGCAGGGCATGGCCACCTACGAGACCGTCGTCGCCGCGCACCTGCCCACCGGGCGGATGCCGCTGGTCATCCCGCAGCTCAAGACGATCACCCTCGGCGGCGCGGTCGCCGGGCTCGGCATCGAGGCCAGCTCGTTCCGCAGCGGCCTGCCGCACGAATCGGTGCGCGAGATGGAGATTCTCACCGGCTCCGGCGAGGTCGTGGTGGCTCGGCCGGACAACGAGCACGCCGCCCTCTACCGCGGCTTCCCGAACTCCTACGGCACCCTCGGCTACGCGCTGCGCCTCGAAGTGGAGGTCGAACGCACCCGGCCCTACGTGCGGCTGCGGCACATCCGGTTCTCCACCGCCGAGGAGTGCACCGCCGCCATCGAGGAGATCTGCCGCGACGGCGAGTTCGAAGGCCACCGCGTCGACTTCGTCGACGGCACCGTGTTCGCCGCCGACGAGCAGTACCTCACCGTCGGCACCTACGTGGACGAAGCGCCCGGCACCAGCGACTACACCGGCCGGCGCATCTACTACCGGTCGCTGCGCGAGCAGCAGACCGACCACCTGACGACCCACGACTACCTGTGGCGCTGGGACACCGACTGGTTCTGGTGCTCCCGCGCGTTCGGCGTGCAGCGACCCGCGGTCCGCGCGCTGTGGCCGCGCAAGTACCGCCGCTCCGACGTGTACCGGCGCATCGTGGCCTGGGACCGCCGCGCCGGGTTCTCCGACCGGCTCGCCCGCGCCCGCGGCGCCGCGGGCAGCGAACCGGTGATCCAGGACGTGGAGATCCCGGTGCGCCGGCTGCCCGAGTTCCTGGAGTTCTTCCACCGCGAGATCGGCATCGAACCGGTCTGGCTGTGCCCGGTCCGGCTGCGCGACCCGCAGGGCTGGTCGCTGTACCCGATGGATCCGGCGGAGCTCTACGTCAACGTGGGCTTCTGGTCCGCAGTGGACACCAAACCGGGCGACGCCCCGGGCTACTACAACCGCGCCATCGAAGACGTGGTCGGCGAACTGGACGGGCACAAGTCGCTGTACTCCGACTCGTTCTACGAGCCGGAGGAGTTCTGGCGGCTCTACAACCGTCCCGCCTACGAGAAGTTGAAGCGGCGCTACGACCCGGACGACCGCCTTCCCGGCCTGTACGAGAAGTGCGTCGGCAAGCGGTAGGGCCAGCAGGGAGGAGAACCGAACATGGGTTGGGCAGAGGTGTTCCCGCGCATCCTGGGCGACGGGCTCGACGTCGAGTTCCGCGCCTACGACGGGAGCCGCGCGGGACGGGCCGGAGCCGACGTCGCGGTGGAGATCCGCTCTCCGCTGGCGTTGTCGCACCTGGCGGCCTCCCCGGACGAGCTGGGGCTCGCGAGGGCCTACGTCACCGGGGCGCTGGAGGTGCACGGCGACATGCACGAGGCGCTGTCCCGGTTCCCGTCGATCGCCATCGCGGAAGTTCCCGCCCGCACCAAGCTCGACCTGGCGGTCCGGCTCGGCGCGCAGCGGTTCTGGTGGCCGGTCGGCCCGCCGCCGGAGGAGTACCGGCCGCGCGGCGGCCTGCGGCACTCGAAGCTGCGGGACAGCAAGTCCGTGTCCTACCACTACGACGTGTCGAACCGGTTCTACGAGTGGGTGCTGGGCCCGTCGATGGCCTACACCTGCGCGGTGTACCCGGACGCCGACGCCACCCTGGAGCAGGCGCAGTTCGGCAAGCACGACCTGGTGGCGCGCAAGCTCGGGCTGCAGGAGGGCATGCGGCTGCTCGACGTCGGCTGCGGCTGGGGCGGCATGGTGATGCACGCGGCCGAGCACTACGGGGTGCGGGCCATCGGCGTCACCCTCTCCCGGCAGCAGGCGCAGTGGGCGCAGAAGGCCATCGTGGACCGCGGCCTCGCCGACCTCGCCGAGGTGCGGCACCTGGACTACCGCGACGTGCCGGAGACCGACTTCGACGCGATCAGCTCCATCGGCATGACCGAGCACATCGGACTCGCGCAGTTGCCCGCCTACTTCTCCGCGATGCGCGCGAAGCTGCGGCCCGGCGGCCGGTTCCTCAACCACTCCATCACCCGGCCCGACGGCACCCGGGCCTCCAAGCCCGGCAAGTTCATCGGCCGCTACGTGTTCCCCGACGGCGAGCTGGAAGGCCCCGGGACGCTCATGTCGGCGATGCACGACAACGGGTTCGAGGTCCGGCACACCGAGAACCTGCGCGAGCACTACGCGCTCACGCTGCGGGACTGGTGCGCGAACCTGGAGGCGCACTGGGACGAGGCGGTGCGGGAGGTCGGTCCGGCGCGGGCGCGGATCTGGCGGCTGTACATGGCGGGTTCGCGGCTGGGCTTCGAGCTGAACAACATCCAGCTGCACCAGATGCTCGCCGTCCGCCTCGACGACGGAGCCGCCGGCATGCCGCTGCGCCCCACCTGGTGACCGGTCAGCCGGGCAGGTCCGCGGCCGACATCGGCGGGAGCAGGTCGCCCGCCGGTTCGCGGGACCACCAGCGGCCCGCCCGGCGCTCGGCGCGGTCCGCGAAGCGGTAGCGGTACAGCCGCGCGCGGACCAGCACCGGCGGCTCGTCCGGGAACGGGTCGTGCCGCAGCAGGCGGCGGATCCCGCGGTCGCCGCGCAGCAATCCGCGCAGCAGGGCGGGCATCCAGCCGCGGCCGTAGCCCGGCGAGATCGCCACGAACCAGAGCAGCCAGCCCAGCCGCAGGTGGTACGGCGCCACCTGCGGCGGGCGGCGGCGCGGATCTCCCGGTTTGCCGGGGAACTCGTACTCGCGCCAGCCGGATCCCCCGCTGCGGTCGGGAGTTCCCTCGACGACGACCTCGTAGCGGGTGCGAGTCACCGAACCGAACGCGCCGTACGTGCCGCCCAGGTGCAGCCGGTTGAAGCTGCGGTTCATCACCTGGTGGCGGCCGAGCATGTTGCGCACCGGGTGGCGGGCGATCACCAGCATCCCCGCCGCCAGCGCGAGCACGAGGACTTGGTGCCACAGCGGGGAATCCCGCATCTCCGGGGCGGGGAACCGCAGCAGCCGGTCGTCCATCGCCGAGCACGCCAGCGCGATCGTGACCAGGTTCAGCCAGGCGAAGTTGCCGCTCAGCAGCAGCCAGCACTGGGTGAGCACGACGAGCACCGCCGCCACGTCCGCGATCGGCTGCGGCGCGAACAGCGCGAACGGCACCACCAGCTGCGTCCCGTGGTTCGCCAGCACTTCGGCCTCGTGCAGCGGCCCGGGGAGCCGGTGGAAGAACCGGCTGAGCGGACCCGGCATCGGCTGCGTCTCGTGGTGGTGGTGCAGCGCCGTCAGGTCGCGCCAACAGGAGTCGCCGCGCAGCTTGATCAGCCCGGCGCCGAACTCCACGCGGAACAGCAGCCAGCACAGCAGCCACAGCACCGGCGCCGGGGGAGCGGTGTGCGCCGGGCCCAGGAAGATCACCAGGAAGCCCGCTTCGAGCAGCAGCGACTCCCAGCCGAAGCCGTACCAGACCTGACCGATGTTCACGATCGACAGGTACAGCGCCCACAGCACCAGCCACACCAGCATCCACGCCCACAGCGGCAGCGCCGCCACCACGCCGAGCACCGCCGCCAGGCCCAGCAGCACCCCGGTCCAGGCGACCGCGCCGAACGCGCGGTCCGAGTAGTGCAGGTGGAACAGGCTCGGGCTGCGCCGGAACCCCACCGCGCGCAGGAACCGCGGTGCCGGGGTGAGCCCGTGCTCCCCGGCCAGCGGGCGGAACTGGTGCACCGCAGCCGCGAAGCCCAGCAGGTACGCCAGGCCGACCAGTCGGGTGCACACCTCCCGCGCCTGCGCGTACTCCGGCGCCCAGAACCAGGAACCCATCGCGCTCCCTCCTCCCACTCGGGGTGCCCACGTGGCCGCGGCCGAATGCGGGCCCCGCCGGTCAGCGAGCGTGGGCGACGAGGTCCGCGGCGAGCGCGTCGAGGTCCGGGGCCGCGCGCAGCGACCGGGACATCCGCTCCACCCGGTCCCGCACCGCGCGGTCGCCCAGCACCTCGGCGCACACCCGCGCCAGCGCCGCCGGGCTCGTCGTCCCGAGGTCCACTTCGGCGCCGAGCCCCAGTTCGGCGGTGCGGCGCGCGTTGTCCGGCTGGTCGGAGAACAGCGGCAGCGCCACCACCGGGGTCCCCGTCAGCAGCGACTCGAACACGCCGCCGAACCCGCCGTGCGAGACGAACAGGTCCGCGCGGTGCAGCAGCGCCCGCTGCGGGGTGCGCTCGACGAGCCGCACGTTGCCCGGCCGCGGCCCGCGCCACTCCCGCGGGTCGCTGCCGAGCGCCACGACCGCCGTGCAGCGCACCCGGCCCAGCGCCTCGACCAGCAGCCCTTGCACGGCCGCGAGTTCCGGGATCAGCACCGGCGCCAGCGTGCCGAACCCGGCCAGCACCAGCGGCCGGTCCCCGGGCACGCCGGCGAACTCGGCGGGCAGCCGGTCGGCGCCCGCCACGGGCACCGGCCGGTAGGTGCGAGCGGTGCGCAGTTCCGGGGGGTACCACTCCTGCGGGACGACCCCGGCGACCAGCGTCCGGTACGAGTGCCGCACGTCGTCCACCGGGTCCAGGCCGAGCCGCACCCGCTGCTCGTCGACGGCACCGCGCACGAACGGCAGGTTCAGCGCGCTGTGCGGGGCGATGTCGAGCACGGCGTGCGGCAGCCCGAGCCGTTCCGCCGCGAGGTAGCCGCCGAACTCGTTGCACTCCCGCACGACCAGGTCCGGTTGCCAGCGGGCCGCGGCCCCGATCAGGTCGTCGGCGAGCACCCCGGCGAGCGGACCGGCGAACGCCCTGGTCAGCGGGCCGGGAGCCCGGCGGGCTTCGACGGTGGTCCGGTCGGAACCGGTGGCCTCGGCGTGCTCGGGCATGCCGGGGCTGCCGGACACCGCCGGATCGCGCAGCAGCGCGTCGAGGGTCCGCACCCGCGGCAGCGGCAGGTGCTCCAGCCCGCACTCGGCGACGACGTCCGCCATCCCGGCGGCGCAGGCCACCGCCACCCGGTGCCCGGCGCGGCGCAGCGCGTGCGCGCACGGCGCCAGCAGCGGCACCAGGTGCGAGCGGAACGGCAGGCAGGTCAGGACTACGCGCACGGCGGTCGCCGGGCGGTGATCAGGCGGGTGCCGAGGTCGTCGAGCTCGTCCTCGGTGGCGCCCGCGTCCGCGCTGAAACCCTTGCCCCGCAGCAGTTCCAGCACGGCTTCGGCCTCGCCGCGATGCCCCTGCACCTCGGCGACGACCTGCCGCACCCGCGGCCAGTCCCGGTCGTCGATCCCCGCGAGCACGTCGGCCTCGGCACCCTCCACGTCGATCTTGAGCAGGTCGATGCGCTCCGGCAGGCCGGCTTCGGCGAGCACCTCGGACAGCCGCCGGACCGGCAGCACCACCTCGCGGGCGTCCGCCAGCAGGGCACCCGCGGTGGGGTGCTGCCGGGCGAGCTCCTTGGTACCCGGGTAGCGGGTCGAATTGCCCGGCAGGTCCGGGAAGTAGGTGAACGCGACCGCGTCCTCGGCACCGGCGCCCACGGCCTGCCGCACCGCCCGCACCCCGTCGACGCCCGCGAGGTTCGCCCGCAGCGCGCGGAACGTCTCCGGCATCGGCTCCAGCGCGAGGATCCGGGCGGCGGGGCACCGCCGCTTCACGAACAGGCTGAACAGCCCGACGTTGGCACCGACGTCGACGACCACCGCGTCGGTGGGCAGCGCCACGCCTCCGCGCAGGTAGCACTCGTCGCGGAAGATCTCGGCGTGGATGAAGCCGATCTCGTCGGTGCTGCCGGACGAGTTCTCCGGCACGTAGCAGCTGAACCCGTCGTCGAGCCGGACGCAACGCAGGCCGTCGCCCATCCCACCCACCTCCCCGGTCCCGAGGAACCTACTCCGCCCCCGGACCGCGGCGGCCCGGCACCCGAGCGCCGGCCGGCGGGGGAGCGGCCCGGTCATCGCGCCCCGGCGCGCCGCCTAGAATTCCGCGTCGGGGAGGCGGGAAACGAGTGCTGGACGAAGTCGCGCGCCTGTTGGCGTGCCCGCACTGCGGGGCGGGCCTGGAACCGGATGGTGCTGCGCTGCGCTGCGCCGCGAACCACTCCTTCGACCTGGCCAAGCAGGGCTACGTGAGCCTGCTGGGCGGCCGGGGCGCCCCCGCGCCGGGCGACACCGCCCCGATGATCGCGGCCCGCGCCGACTTCCTCGCCGCGGGCCACTACGACCCGATCTCCACGGCCCTGGCCGACGCGGCGGCCGAAGTCCACACCGGTGGACCGCTGCTGGACCTGGGCGCGGGCACCGGGCACTACCTGGCGCGGGTGCTGGACCGGGTCCCCGGCGAGGTCGGCGTGGCGCTGGACGTCTCCAAGTTCGCCTCCCGCCGCGCCGCGAAGGCGCACCCGCGCGCGTCCGCGGTACTCGCCGACGCCTGGCAGGGACTGCCGCTGCGCGACGCCGCCGTCGGCTCGGTGCTCAACGCGTTCGCCCCGCGCAACCCCGCCGAGACGCACCGCGTGCTGCGCCCCGGCGGGCACCTGCTGGTGGTCACCCCGAACTCCGGTCACCTGGGCGAACTCGTCTCGGTGCTGGGCCTGCTCAGCGTGGACGAGCGGAAACCGCAGCGGCTCGCCGAGCAGCTCGCGGGGCACTTCGACCCGATCGCCACCACCACCCGCGAGTTCCCGCTGCACCTGGGCCCGGCCGAGCTCGCCACCCTCGTCGGCATGGGACCCAACGCCTGGCACACCGCCGACACCCTCCCGGCCCGCATCGCCGAGCTCCCGACCCCGTTCCCGGTCACCGCCTCCATCACCCTCTCGACGTACCGGCGCCGCTGACGGAGCAATCCGTTCCGCCGATCCGGGCACGGTCTGCGTCGGCATATTCCTTTCATTCGGCTGAATGGGGAAATGAAAACCTAGGCCGTCGGCACCAGTAGTGTTCGCATTTGTCGCAGTCAGTGTGTCGAATGCTGGAACGAGGTGCGGTGTCCGTGGAAGAAGACCTGGGGCGCGAGATCATCCGGCGGATCGAGGAACGGCTCGAGGAGCGGCTCGAGGAGTTGTCCGAGCCGCCCGGGACGGTGGCGAAGGAGATCGTTGACGAGCTCACGGCCACCCCCGCCTCGGAGCCGGAACTGCCGTTCGACGGGCACATCGAATCCATTCGCGTGCAAGGAATCCGCTCCTTCGGCGAGGAGCAGGAACTCGAACTCTCCCGCGGCCTCACGATCGTCTACGCCGAGAACGGCACCGGCAAGACCAGCCTCGTCGACGCGGTCGAGCTGTTCACCAGCGGGAAGACGACCCGGGCTGCGCAGGCCGGGGCATCCGCGTCCGAGATCAAGGATCAACGGTACGTATTGCATTCGAGCGTGCAGGGGAAATCCGCTGGTATCGAACCGCGCGTGTTGATCGACTGGGTGGAGAACGGCTCTGTCCGGAGCTCGAACTGGGACGGTGACTGGCAGAACGGGGCTGTCGAGAAACCTCCTGTGCACTTGCTCGCCCGCCGCCGGTTGCGTGAGATCTTGAACGCCAAAGGGGTGGACCGCGCCGAAAGGCTCGTCCACGCGTTGGGGCTGCACGAACTTTCGGCGAAGTGGGACGCGGCGCAGGATGCGTTGACGGAGCACGCGCGGGCGATGGAAAACACGCAGGTGCCTGGTTCGGAGCGGCTGCGCGAAGCGGTCCGGTCCTTCCTGTCGGAGCACGATGTTCAGAGCATGACGCGGGACGAGATCACCAAGCGGGTTGAGTGCGAGGCGAGGGAACGCTTCGAATCTTCGACTGGTGATCGCGGTATCGCGGCTGAACGGCCCGAGCTCGACGTCGCCTGGCGCGCTGTCGTGGCGCCACCTCCGGTCGTGCCGGATCCGGGTGAACTCGTGGCGGCTGTCGAACCGCTTCGTGGCAGGGAGCGGCTTGACCGGCGCTCGGGGGGAGACGCAGAGGGCTCGATGATGCGTCTCCTTGAAGCATTCAAGGCCGTGGCGGTGTCGGACGAGACGTGTCCGGCTTGTGCGGACGGGACCGTGTCATCGGCGCGTCTCGACGCTATTTCGAGCGCCCTCGCGACTTCGCGCCAGGAACGACTGGACCGGGAGGAAACGGAGCGTCTCCTCGTCGCTGTCCGCGGCGCCCTCCGGACGATCGCGGACTGCCGACTCGAATGGAACCTGCCGCAGTGGGACGAGGACGCACTGCGGCTGTTCTGCGACGACGGCCAGGAGTTCCGAACCGCCTACGGGCAGCTGACGGGCGATGCGGCCAGGTGGAAAGCGCTGGTTGACAGGTTGCTGGACTCGGTGCGCAAGGCCGAACATTCTCTGTCCGATGTGGTCTTGAGCTCGGTCGTCGTGACGTTACGAGAACTCGCGAATGCCAGGGAGGACGTGGTAGGGCGAGCCCGCACGGCAGAGTCCTTGCGGCTGGCCGCGCTACACAGCTTGGAGTCCGGCGAGTCGGCGAACGTGAAATGGGTTCTGGAAAACGCTCACGAGGTAGCGGACGCCGTCTACGGGCAGCGTAGTAACGACGCCGTGGCGAAGGCGGTGACGGCCGCGGCCACACGCATCAAGGAACGGCGCGGGGAGGTTCTGTCGGCGAAGATTGCAGAATTGCAGGACGCGATCGACTCGTGGATGCAGCGGCTCGCTCCGGACTTGACGCCTCTTGTCCGGCTGGAGGTCGCGTCATCGACGGTGAGGCCGAGCCTGAAAGTGGACGTGAGTGGCGGGAAGATCCCCGCGCTCGGGCGTCTCTCGGATTCGCAGCTGGACATGCTGGGCCTGGCCGTCCATCTCGCCGCGCTGGAGCGCGAGAATCCAGGAGGCCCGCTGATCATCGACGATCCGACGGACATGCTCGACATCGGGACGGTGGAGAAGTTCGCGAAGGACGGTATCGGCAGCTTGCTGGAGCCCGAGTCGGGGAAGGGGCGACAAGTGGTCGTGTTGACCCACGATCACCGGCTGGTCCGGTTGTTGTGGCAGCACCACGGTCATCGGATTCCCTGCGTCGCGCAGTGGTACATCGAGTTGGACCGGCAGTCCGGTTCCGCCCCGCGGTCCCGATTCAAGCCCCGGTCGACGCAGGACTACGCCGATCGGCTCCAACGCCTGTTCGTGGAACATCCGGATGCGGATGACCAGTTCTGGTTGCGCAGTGCGGCCGGCAACCTGGCTAGGCAGACTTTGGAAGCGGTGGTCTGTGACCTGTTCGAGGTCCTGGGGCCGAACGGGTTGAAGTACCTCCCGGCCTTGGAAAGGAGCAAGAAGGAGAAGGGTGGAATTCTCGGCTCCTGCGGCGATCTTGAGGAGCATCTCTACAACATTCGAACAATGCATCAGAGATGCGGTGAGCCTCGGCACGGGGATGCCGGTGATTTCATCGGTGAGGTCGAGAAGGCGGTGGCAACGCGCGGTCAATACATGCTGAACGACGCGAGCCACGCGAACCATGTATACCCGCGGGCGGCGAAGATCAAAGAATATCAAGAGCTGTTGAGCTCCATCGCGAGTCGCTTCGGGCATGCCAAGCGAAAGGTTCGAGTGCGGAATGCTCTGCCGGACGATTGGCCTCGATCATCCCAGTGGAGCAAAGCACTCGGACACTGCGACACTTGCAAGGTCACCGAGTTCTTCCCGGACTACACCCCCTGAACGCGGAACGGGGCCCCCCCCCCCCCCGCGGGGGGGGGGGGGGGGGGGGGGCGGGGGCGGCCCGGGGGGGGGTTTTATATTTTGGGGGGGGCCGGGCCGGGGGGGGGGGGGGGGGGCGGGGGCGGGC
>NZ_JAIUJZ010000026.1:0-20412 GCF_020176775.1 Saccharopolyspora sp. 6M | reverse complement strand
CCCCAACACCCCCGCCCACAAACCCACGCCCACCCCGCAACTCTGCCACCCCCCCCCGCCCCCCCCCCCACCCCCCCCCCCCCCCCCCCCCCGCCCCCCCCCCCCCCGGGGGCCCCGTTCGGGTTGTGGGATCAGCTCTCCGAGCGGGAGATGTTGATCATGTCGTCGCGTTCGACGACCTTGATGCGCTCGCGGCCCTGGGCCTCGCCGAGCGCCTGCTCGTGCGCGTCGAGCAGGTTCCAGCCGTCCCAGGTGGTGTAGCGGACGCCGTTGTCGTCCAGCAGCCGCAGCACGCTCTCGCGGTCCGGCTCCTCGGCGGTCGGCATCGAGTCCAGGTCGTCCAGCAGGTTGCCGATGGTCTCCAGCGCGTCGCCCTTGGTGTGGCCGATGAGGCCGACGGGCCCGCGCTTGATCCAGCCGGTGGTGTAAACGCCGGTGATGTGCTCGCCGTCGAGGTCGAGCACGCGACCGCCGTCGTTGGGGACCGTGCCGGTGCCGTGGTCGAACGGGATGTCCGGCACCGGGGAGCTCAGGTAGCCGACGGCGCGGTAGATCGCCTGCACCGGGGTCGTCTCGAACTCGCCGGTGCCGCGCACGTTCCCGTCGCCGGTGAGCTCCATGATCTCGGTGCGCAGGCCCTCGACGCGGTCGGTGCCCTGCACCTCGACCGGCGCGCGCAGGAAGTGGAAGTGCAGCCGGCGCGGGGTGTCGTTCTTCGGGTCCCGCAGCGCCCAGTCCTGGAAGGTCTTGACGATCGTCTTGACCTGGTTGTTGCTGCGGATGGCCTCTTCGCTGGCCTCGTCGAGCTCGAAGCCCTCCGGGTGCACGATGAGCTCCACGCCCGGCTGGTGGTCGAGCTCGCGCAGCTCCAGCGGCGTGAACTTGGCCTGCGCGGGACCGCGGCGGGCGAACAGGTGCACGTCGGTGACCTGCGAGTCCTTCAGGCCCTGGTAGACGTTGTCCGGGATCTCGGTGCTGAGCAGGTCGTCGGCCTGCTTCGCGAGCACCCGCGCCACGTCCAGCGCCACGTTGCCCGCACCGACGACCGCGACCTCCTTGGCGTCCAAGGTCCAGTCGCGGGTCGCCTCCGGGTAGCCGTCGTACCAGTAGACGAAGTCGGCGGCGCCGTGGCTGTGCGCCAGGTCGATGCCGGGGATGTCCAGCGCCCGGTCCTTGTCGGCGCCGGTGGAGAAGATCACCGCGTCGTAGTGGTGCCGGAGCTGTTCGAGCTTGATGTCCTCGCCGTAGTTCACGCCGCCGAGGAAGCGGATCTCCGGCTTCTCCATGATGCGCCGCAGCGCGTTCACGATGCCCTTGATGCGCGGGTGGTCGGGAGCGACGCCGTAGCGGATGAGCCCGTAGGGGGCGGGCATCCGGTCGAGCAGGTCGATGTCCACTGGCGTCTCGGATTTCGTCAGGATGTCCGCGGCGTACACGCCGGCGGGGCCGGCCCCGACGATCGCAACTCGCAGTGGGCGGGTCATGCGTGTCCTCCTGCTCGACTTCAAAGGTGGCGCCGGGGGTGGGCCCGGGCCGTCGTGGATGTGCCGCGGCGGGTGCCGGGCGTTCCGTTCTAGGGTGCCCGTCGCGCGCGGCGCGATCCGACCACCCTCCAGCTTAGGTTCCCCTTACCGGAAATCCCGGAATGCGGACGGTGAGAAGCCTCATAGCGCTTCTCGCTCGACCGGGTGGCGTCCCCGAAATCGATGGATGACCGGGCGCGGACCGTCACAGTACGATCACGTTCGGCGTTGGTGCCTGTACCTTCAAAAGATCTTGTAGAGTACCGACTTTAGTCGGGTCGACCATCGTGGACACCGGCACTCGGGAGGCAACGATGCACCAGCGGCCGGAACGGCTGCCTGATGGTGTTCACCTCGAAGAACGCGCCGCGCGGCGTCGGTCCCGGCCCGCTCCGGGAGCCGTCGCCCGGCGGTCCGCCGACCGCGTCGAGCAGCACCCCGCGGAGCGCCCCGCGGGCCGTTGCGGGCCTCGCCCCCGCCGCGCCCGGGGTGGTATCCCGCCCTCATTCCTCCGGGGAATATGCCCATGCGCGAACAGTCGTCCCGAAATCCTCGGAAATGGCGGAATCCGCGGCCGAATCGGCGGTGCCGGGTCATGACGGAGTCTTCCGAGGGGCCCGGCGACGGCCCCGGGGCGGAACGGGCCGCGCTGGTCCGCCGCTGGACCCGCGAGATCATCCGCACCAGCTACGTACCGATGGCGCGCGCCGACATCGAGGACTTCCTGCTGGAGCGGCTCGACGTGCTGCTGGACGCCGCGGGCGACGCGGACCGGCTGCTGGAGGCCGCCGCCGAGCTCGGCGCGCGGCTGGTGCGCATCCACTTCACCGGTCCCGCCGCGCTGGACCGCACGCTGCGGGTGCTCGGCTCCGGGCTGCCGGAGCTGCGGTCCGCGCGGTTCGGGCGCGGTGACCTGGTGCCGGTGCTGGGCGCCGTCGCCGCCGCCTACGCGGGGCAGCTGCGCGAGCAGACCCTCGACGAGCAGGAGGTCATCAAGCGCGCCGTGCTGCAGGCCAGGGACGCCGCCGAGGAGGCGCTGCGCGCCAGCGAGGCCTCGTTCCGCGCGGTGTTCACCTCCTCCGCGCTGGGCATCGCGATCGTCACGCTCGACGGCATCATCGAGGAGGTCAACTCCCCGATGGAGGGCATCTTCGAACCGGTCTGCCAGGACCTGGTGGGCCGCAGCGTCTTCGACCTCGCCGACCCGGACTGGGTGGACGACCTGGTGGAGAACGTCGAATCGCTCTCGGTGGGCGAGGTGGACCGGTTCCAGTCCGAGACGCGGCTCAGCGGCGCCGACGGCGCGCACATCTGGACGCAGGTCTCGGCCTCGCTGGTGCGCGACTCGCACGGCGCGCCGGACTACCAGGTGCTGCTCTACGAGGACATCACCCACCGGCACATGCTCCAGGAGCAGTTCCGCAGGCAGGCCACCCACGACCCGCTGACCGGGCTGGCGAACCGAACCCTGCTCAAGACCACCTTGGACGCGGCGCTGGAACCGGCGTACCCGGGCCGCCGGGTCGGCTTGTGCTACTTCGACCTGGACGGGTTCAAGGCGATCAACGACAGCCTCGGGCACCCGGTCGGGGACGAGCTGCTGCGCGCGATGGCGCAACGGCTCAACGCGCTGGCCACCCTGGAGTCGGGGCTGGCGGCGCGGATGGGCGGCGACGAGTTCGTGGTGCTCGTCCCCGACTCGCAGGGCGCGGCGCGGCTGGTGGAGATCGTCGAGCACATGCTCTCGGAGGTGACCCGCCCGGTGTCGGTGTGCGGCCACCTGCTCACCGCCTCCGCCAGCGTCGGCGTGGTGGAGACCGCGGTCGCCGCCACCGGGCCGGACGAGCTGCTGCAGGACGCCGACATCACCCTGTACCGCGCCAAGAACGAGGGCCGGGCGCAATGGGCGCTGTTCGACCCGGAGCACAACGCGGCGGCCAAGGAGCGCTTCCACCTGTCGGCGGCGATGCCCAGCGCGCTGCACGAGCACGAGCTGTACGTGGAGTACGAGCCGGTGCTGTGGTGGGACGACGCCTCGCTGGTCGGGGTGCGGGCGCACCTGCGCTGGGACCACCCGGAGTTCGGCGAGCTCGACGCGGAGGACTTCCTCGGGCTGGCGGAGGAGACCGGCCTGATCACCCGGCTCGGCACCTGGATGCTGGAGCAGGTGTGCGCGCACGCCGTGCACTGGCAGGAGCGGTTCGGCGACCGGGGGCCGGTGGCGGCCGTGGACCTGTCGGCGCGGCAGCTGCGGGACCCGGAGCTGGTCGGCGACATGCGCCGCATCCTCGCCGACAGCGGGCTGCCGGCCAGCAAGCTGGTCATCGGGGTGCCGGAGGCGGCGCTGTTCGACCAGTACGGCGATCCGATCGACGCGTTGGAGATCTTCGCCGAGATGGGCCTGACGCTGGGCGTGCACGACTTCGGTCACGACCACCGCGAGGTGGCGCGGCTGCGCGGGCTGCCGCTGTGCGCGGTGCGGCTCACCGGCGGCTACCTGGACTCGTTCGCCGCGCCGGACGGGGCGGACCCGCTGGACGAGCACCTGGTGTCCAGCCTGGTCGGTTCGGCCCAGCTGCTGGGCTTGGCCGTCGTCGGCAGCGGGGTGCGCACCATCGAGCAGGCGAACCGGTTGCGCAAGCTCGGCGTGCAGGGCGTGATCGGGCCGTGCGCGGGCGGCCTCGCCTCCGCGATGGAGATCGAGGCGATGATCGCGGAAGGTGATCTCGGCTGAACCCGTCCGCGCCGGGCAGGGGCGGAAATCGGGTGGCGGGCGGCCGATAGCATCGAAGGGGCAAGTACCAGCCGGTTTCATCCGCGGGTCGCCTCCTCGGCGACCGCCCTTCACGAGGAGTCATCGTGTCCGTTCAGCCGCCCGAAGCCCAGCAGGTCACCAGGGTGAAGGTGCCGGCGGGCACTACCGCTGCCGCCGCCGTCGCCGAAGCCGGTCTGCCCGGCCAGGGCCCGCAGGCGATCGTCGTGGTCCGCGACGAGGAGGGCGAGCTGCGCGACCTGGCGTGGGCGCCGGAGTCCGACGTGGAGGTCGAACCGGTCGCCGCCGACACCGAGGCCGGGCGCAGCGTCATCCGCCACTCGGCCGCGCACCTGCTGGCGCAGGCCGTGCAGCAGCAGTTCCCGGACGCGAAGCTGGGCATCGGCCCGCCCGTCAAGGACGGCTTCTACTACGACTTCGACGTGGACCGCCCGTTCACCCCGGAGGACCTGCAGGCGCTGGAGAAGCGCATGAAGCAGCTCATCAAGTCCGGGCAGAAGTTCTCCCGCCGCCGCCTCGACTCGGTGGAGGCCGCCCGCGAGGAGCTGGCGAACGAGCCGTACAAGCTGGAGCTGGTCGACCTGAAGTCCGGCGCGGACGAGGTCGACACCAGCGAGGTGATGGAGGTCGGCGCCGGTGAGCTGACCGTCTACGACAACATCGACCGCCACGGCGAGGTCGTGTGGGGCGACCTGTGCCGCGGCCCGCACGTGCCGCACACCAAGTTCATCCCCGCGTTCAAGCTGACCCGGGTGGCCGCCGCCTACTGGCGCGGCGACCAGAACAACCAGCAGCTGCAGCGCGTCTACGGCACCGCGTGGGAGTCGAAGGAGGCGCTGGCCGAGCACCTGGAGTGGCTGGCCGAGGCGGAGCGCCGCGACCACCGCAGGCTCGGCGCCGAGCTGGACCTGTTCTCGTTCCCGGAGGAGGTCGGCTCCGGGCTGCCGGTGTTCCACCCGAAGGGCGGCATCATCCGCCGCGAGCTGGAGGACTACTCGCGCCGCCGCCACGAGGCCGCGGACTACGAGTTCGTGAACACCCCGCACATCACCAAGGGCACCTTGTTCGAGACCTCCGGGCACCTCGACTGGTACAAGGACGGCATGTTCCCGGCGATGCACCTCGACGAGGAGCGCGACGAGAACGGCGTGCTGCGCAAGGCGGGCCAGGACTACTACCTGAAGCCGATGAACTGCCCGTTCCACAACCTGATCTTCCGGTCCCGCGGGCGTTCCTACCGGGAGCTGCCGCTGCGGCTGTTCGAGTTCGGCTCGGTGTACCGCTACGAGAAGTCCGGCGTGGTGCACGGCCTGACCCGGGTGCGCGGCATGACCCAGGACGACGCGCACATCTACTGCATGCCGGAGCAGCTGCAGGACGAGCTGAAGTCGCTGCTGTCGTTCGTGCTGGACCTGCTGCGCGACTACGGCCTGGAGGACTTCTACCTGGAGCTGTCCACCCGCAACGACGAGAAGTACGTCGGCGACGACGAGAGCTGGCGGGTGGCCACCGAGGCGCTGCGCGAGGCCGCCGAGTCCTCCGGCCTGGAGCTGGTGCCGGACCCGGGCGGCGCCGCGTTCTACGGCCCGAAGATCTCGGTGCAGGCGAAGGACGCGCTGGGCCGCAGCTGGCAGATGTCGACGATCCAGGTGGACTACCACCTGCCGGAGCGGTTCGACCTGGAGTACACCGGCAAGGACGGCGCCAAGCAGCGGCCCATCAAGATCCACCGGGCGCTGTTCGGGTCGATCGAGCGGTTCTTCGGCGTGCTCACCGAGCACTACGCGGGCGCGTTCCCGGCGTGGCTGTCCCCGGTGCAGGTGGTGGGCATCCCGATCGCCGACGAGCACGCCGACCACCTCGTCGACGTGGTGAAGTCGTTGCGCGCCGGGGGGATTCGCGCCGAGGTCGACCACGGCGACGACCGGATGCAGAAGAAGATCCGCAACCACACCACGCAGAAGGTGCCGTTCCTGCTGCTGGCCGGCGGCAAGGACGTGGAGGCCGGCGCGGTGTCGTTCCGCTTCCGCGACGGCACCCAGATCAACGGGGTGCCGGTGGCGGAGGCGGTGGCCGCGATCGGCCGCTGGGTGGAGCGCCGCGAGAACACCTCGCCGACCGCGGAGGTCTTCCAGCGGGAGCTGGCGGCCGGGGCGGAGTCGGCGTGACCTCCGACGACAGCGGGGTCCAGTTCTCGGAGCAGCGCGGCACCGGCGTGCCGGACGCGCTGCAACGGCTGTGGACCCCGCACCGGATGGCCTACATCCAGGGCGAGAACAAGCCGGAGGGCGAGGCCAGCGAGGGCTGCCCGTTCTGCCGGTTGCTGGAGTCGGGCCTGCCGGACGAGGACACGCTGATCGTGGCCCGCGACGAGCTGGTCTTCGCGATCCTCAACCTGTACCCGTACAACCCGGGGCACCTGATGGTGCTGCCGTACCGGCACGTCGCCGACTACACGGAGCTCACCGACGAGGAGACGACGGCGGTCGCGGCGTTCACCAAGCGCGCGATGCGGGTGATCCGCCAGGTGTCGGCGCCGCACGGGTTCAACATCGGCCTCAACCAGGGGCCGGTGGCGGGCGCGGGCATCGCCGCGCACCTGCACCAGCACGTGGTGCCGCGCTGGGGCGGGGACGCGAACTTCATGCCGGTCATCGGCCACACGAAGGTGCTGCCCCAGCTCCTCGGCGACACCCGCCGCCTCCTCGCGGAGGCATGGCCGGGCTGAATTCCTTCGTTCCCGGACGGGTGCCTCGCTGCCCTTTCGCGCAAGTGTGCTGCCCGGTGCCCGTACTGTCCGCACCTGCCCGCGGTGCGGCCGCGTTCGCGACAGTGGTCGTCGTACGCGGCCTCAGGAGGCGGAATGGAGCACCGCGAACACCCGCCCGAGCACCGGATCGCTCGGGCGCCGCGCGGGTCGGCGGATGCCGCGGTGCGACGGGTGGCACCAGTGCAGCCGCGTTCGGCTTCCGAGCTGCTGGACATGCAGCGGCTGGCGGGCAACGCCGCGGTGACGCAGGCGCTCGGCTCGCGGCCCGAAGCGGTCACCGCGGTCCAACGGCAGACCGGTTCCTCGCACAGCGCGGAGACCGGTGAGCAGGTCGCGGCAGGTGCGGCACCAGCACCCGGAAGCGTCGCCCAGGTGGGAGGAGCAGCCGCCGGGGGCATGGATCGGGTGCTGGAACAGCCGCGGGGGAATTCTCTGGTGGTCGGCTGGCCCCGGTCGCCGGAACCGTCCGAGGCGGCGGAGTCGACCGAGGAGCCGGAGTCGTCCCGGCCGCGCGAACCGCGCAGGAGGAGAGCCTGGAAGCTGTTCCCCCCGAGGTTCAGAGGTGAACAAGCCGACAGCGGGCCGGGTCGAGAGGATCCGATCCGAGATGATCTTGACGACGAATTCGCAAAAATGATCACTGCGGTCGGGCGGAACTGTCCGGGAATCCTCGAGGATCCGAAGGTGGTCTTCGATCGCGGAGACCGGTGCGTGCTGGTCGCGCACCACCCCCGGGTTCTCAGCGATCTGTACCCGTACCTCGTGACCGAGCTCGTGAAGCAACCCGGTGTTCGTCCGATCGATTCCGTGCTGACCGGTGCTGCCGCGCTCGCCGCCCACGGGAGGAGATCAGCGGAGACCGGCGAGCACTGGTCGGCGCAGGACGACCGGGTCGCGGCGCTGCAGCAGGAGGCCGTGCGCGAGGCGTGGAGTTCCGGCCGGGCTGATCCGGCTGCCAACCCGGTGGCCGCTCGGGATCACTCATCGCCGGACGAAGCCCTCGAAGCGCTCCTGCGGAATCCGGATGCGGATGGATTCGTCCTCGGTGAGTCGCACTACGACAAGAAGTTCCTCGAATTCCTCGCCGGCAATCTCAGCGAGGCGAAATCCGCTGGTCTGCGGGTGATCTACCTGGAATCCTTCCGCGCGGAACATCAGGAGCTGATCGACCAGTACCTGGAAGGCGCCGAGCCGACCCCCACCGGTGGTCTGGGCACGTTTCTCCAGCGGTACAAGGACAGATGGCTCCACGACTCCCTGCTGCGGTTGTTGATCGGGGTGAAGAGGATCGGAGGGATCCGGATTCGAGGTATCGATACGGTCCTGGCTGAGAGGGAGAGGTCCAAGGGCACCGATCCGGACGTGGCCTCGGACTGGTCGTCGCACAAGCGGGTGGCGATGCTGAACACCTTCGCCTCGAACACCGTGCGAGCAGATCAGGTGGACGCGGGTGGCCGGTACATGATCGTTGCGGGTGAGAGCCACGTCGGACCGCACACCTTCCGGGTCGACCGCACGACGCTCCAAGGCGAATCCGCCGTGCTACGAGGGGATGGCGGTGCGAACCGCGGCCTTCCCGATGAGGTTCCGGGCATCGCCGATTACCTCGGTATTCCAGCCGTGCGAATGCCGGAGGACGCCGTCGAACGGCGGTTCGAGCCTTATTGATCGGGAGGCGTGGTGAACCGTCCCCGGCCGCCGTGGATTCCCGGCTGGGGAACGACGGCGCTGAGCCGGTCCGAGCAGAAGGAAGGCCGAGGACGCACCCCGCGTCCTCGGCCTTCCGCCGCCTTCGGGAGTGATCACTCGGCGCGGAGGTTGGCCTCGATCTCCAGGGTGATCTTGACCTTCTCGCCCAGCATGGCGCCGCCCTCGGGGCCGACGCCGAAGTCGGTGCGGTTGATCGTGGTGGAGGCGGAGATGCCGAGCAGGGTGCCGCCCTGGCCGTTGTCGGTGAAGCCGCCGAGCTCGGCCGCCAGCGACACCGGCTTGGTCACGCCGTGCAGGGTGAACTCGCCGTCGATGACGTAGTCGCTGCCGTCCTGGCGGATGCCGGTGGAGCGGAAGCCCGCCTTCGGGAACTTCTCGACGTCGAGGAAGTCGCTGTTGCGCACGTGCGCGTCGCGGTCGCCGTTGCCGGTGTTGATCGTGGCCGGGTCGATGTCCGCGGTCACCGAGGAGTCCAGCGGGTTCTCGGCGGTGACGATCTCGCCGCTGAAGCCGTCGAAGCGGCCGCGGGAGCGCCCGACGCCCAGGTGGCGCAGGGTGAACTCGATGTCGGAGTGCACGCTGTCGATGTCCCAGGTGCCGACGACGTAACCGGGGATCGTGGTGGCAGTGCTCATGTGGCGTCCTCCTGAACGGTGGTGCGGGTGGTTGCTGCACCGGGCAGCTGGACCGGGCAACGGTGTTGAACGTTCAACTATTCCGGGTGTGATGCGGTTCACCGGCGGTGTGGCGACTCGCCTGCCGTCCGATCAGCGCCTCGGCTACGGATACGCTGCCAGGTGAACGAGCACCGTGGATTCGGTGCGCTAGGCGGCTGGCGGAACAGGCGATGCTCAACATCTTCGCGCGGGCTTCGATCTCCCGCTGGACGCACCCGATCGGCGCAGCGCTGGTCCGGGCGGGGCTCACACCGAACGCCGTCACCGTCATCGGCACGGTCGCCAGCGTCGCCTCCGCGCTGTGGTTCTTCCCCCGCGGCGAGCTGTTCACCGGCACCGTCGTGGTCACCGTGTTCCTGCTGTTCGACGTGCTCGACGGGGCGATGGCCCGCGCGGGCGGCGGGTCCTCCACGTTCGGCGGCGTGCTCGACGCCGGGTGCGACCGCATCGCCGACGGCGCCCTGTTCGGGGCGCTGGTGTGGTGGGCGCTGGTCGTGGCCGGGGACCGGCCGCTCGGCGTCGGGCTGCTGCTGTGCCTGGTGGGTGCGCAGGTCACCTCGTACGTGAAGGCCCGCGCCGAGGCCAACGGGCTCAGCGCCGACGGCGGTCTCGCCGAACGGGCCGAGCGCTTCGTGCTCGTGCTGGTCGGCACCGGGCTGCACGGGCTCGGCGTGCCGTACGTGCTGGACGTGGCGGTGTGGCTGCTCGCAGCGCTCTCCGCGCTCACCGTCGTGCAGCGCCTGCGCGCGGCCGCCCGCTCCGCTCAGGCGGGGACGAGCTCCTCGTAGCGAGCTCCCCGGCGACGAACAGCCCGCCGTTTGGCGGAACTGCTTGACCGCGTGGGGCCTGGCTCAGTTGCGGGCGAGCGACATCGCGGCCAGGCTCCGCTGCGGCCAAGGCAAGATCGCGCACATGGAGAGCATGCGGAACGCGATCGGCGGACCGGACCTGGAGATCATGCTCCCGTTCCTCGGCGTCCCGGCCGAGCGGATCGACTGGTACCTCCGGCTGGCCGAGGTCGCCAAGCAGAAGGGCTGGTGGGACGGATCATCGATCAGACGGTCCTGAACCGTTGGGTCGGTGGCCCGGGCGTGATGCGCGACCAGCTCCGCCATCTCGTGGCGGCCGGTGAGCATCCCCAGGTGGTGCTGCAGGTGATGCCGTTCAGCTCCGGCCCGCACCGAGGCCAGCTCGGGTCTTTCAGCTGGCTCGGCTTCCCGCGGGCGGACGACCCGGGAGTCGTCTACGTCGAGAGCCAGCGCGGAGGCCTGTGCCTGGAGGACCCGGTCGAGGTCGCGGGATTCCAGGACGACTTCGAATGCTTGTGCGAGGTCGCTCTGACGCCGGACGATTCAAGGGCTTTGCTGATCGAACTGGCGGAGGGGTCTGCATGAGATGCGGTCGGCACGTTCCCAGCTCGACCTGCCTGCGCGGCACGGCTTGGCGGCGCAGCAGCTACAGCGGCCCGAACGGAGGGCAGTGCATCGAGGTCGGGGCGGTCGAGCCGGAGTCGGCTGCGTGGGCCAAGAGCAGCTATAGCGGCCCGAACGGTGGGGACTGCGTCGAGGTCGCCGCCTTGAGCGCGACCGCGTGGCGGAAGAGCAGCCGCAGCGGTCAGGGCGGCGGGCAGTGCGTCGAAGTGGCCTCGGTTCGGTCCGCCGTCGGCGTTCGGGACTCGAAGGACCCGCACGGCCCGGCGCTGCTGTTCGAGCGCTCGACGTGGGCGGCGTTCGTGCGGGGCCTGTGACGGCCGCCGACGCGGGTGCGGGAACCGTCGGTGCCGCTGGTTAGGCTGCTCGCCGCGAGTGCTCGATCAAGCGGAGGTGCGGCGTGGTGGCTTCGACGGACGACGCGGTCTACGACGTCCGCATCCGGGCCTGGGCGAGCGGACAGTTCGACTGGTTCCCGCTGGCCTCCGCGGTTCCGGCGGAGACCGTCGCGGTCCTGCGGGACACTGCCGCCTGGGACGTCGACGCGGCCGAAGCCGAGTCCGCCGCCGACCCGGTCCCGCCGGTCACGCACCCGATCACCGAGGCCGACGAGTACGCGGTGTGGATGCGCTACCCGTCCTCCGGCGGCAAGGTCCCGTGGGGCCTGATCGCCGACCACGTCACCCCGGAGCAGGCCGCGGCCTACGTCCGCAACCCGCAGACCCAGCTCAACGTCCAGCCGGTCGCCGACCGCACCGAACCGGCCCCGGTCGAGGACGACGGCGAACTCGACCCGGAACCCGCGGCCGGCTGAACCGGGACCGCGGAGCCGGCTCGGACTCCACCGGCCCGTCCCACCGGTTCCGGGAAACCGGGAGTCAGGTGGGCATCGGGTCGTAGCGCTCGAAGTGGCGGGTGAAGGTGGCGCTGCCCGAGCTCAGCGAGCGCAGGTTGATCGAATAGCGGGCGAGTTCGCTGGCCGGGACGTGCGCGCGCACCACCGTCCAGCCGGTGTCCTCCGGTTCGGTGCCGACGACCTTGCCGCGGCGGCTGGACAGGTCGCCGAGGATCACGCCGAGGTGCTCGTCCGGGATGGACACCGCGACCGCGTCCACCGGTTCCAGCGTGACCAGCCCGGCCTGCTCGGCGGCGCCGCGCAGCGCCAGGGCGCCCGCGGTCTGGAAGGCGGCGTCCGAGGAGTCGACGCTGTGCGCCTTGCCGTCCACCAGCGTCACCTTCAGGTCCACCAGCGGCAGGCCGTCCTCCAGGCCGCGCTCCACCTGCGCCCGGATGCCCTTCTCGACGCTGGCGATGAACTGCTTCGGGATCGCGCCGCCCACCACCCGGTCGGCGAACTCGATGCCGGAACCGCGCGGTGCGGGCTCCACCTCGATGTCGCACACCGCGAACTGGCCGTGCCCGCCGGACTGCTTCTTGTGGCTGCCGTGACCCTTCGCGGCCTGCCGGAACGTCTGGCGCAGCGGTACCCGCAGCGGCTCGGTGTCGATCTCCGCGCCGCCGTCGCGGAGGCGTTGCAGCACGACGTCGGCGTGCGCCTCGCCGGTGCACCACAGCACCAGCTGGTGGGTCTCGCCGTCCCGCTGCAACCGCAGGCTCGGATCGGCGGCGACCAGCCGGTTCAGGTTCCGCGCCAACGCGTCCTCGTCGCTGCGGGTGCGCGCGACGACCGCGACCGGCAGCAGCGGATCGGGCATCGGCCACGGCGACAGCAGCAGCGGGCTCCCCGGGTCGGACAGGGTGTCGCCGGTCTCGGCCGAACCGAGCTTCGTCAGCGCGCACAGGTCGCCGGCCACGCAGCGCGGGACCTCGCGCAGCCCCGAGCCGAGCGGGGAGTACAGGTGCGCGACCCGCTCGTCCTCGTCGTGGTCCGGGTGCCCGCGCTCGGCCATGCCGTGCCCGGACACGTGCACCGCCCGCTCCGGCAGCACCGTCCCGGAGAACACCCTGGCCAGTGACACCCGTCCGACATAGGAGTCCACCGAGGTGTGCACGACCTCCGCGACCAGCGGGCCCGCCGGATCGGCGGGCAGCTCCCGCGGGTTCCCGCCGTGCGGGTCGGTGACCTGCACCGGGGGATGCTCCAGCGGGGACGGGAAACCGCGCACCACGCCGTCCAGCAGCTCGGGCAGGCCCAGCTCGGTGGCCGCGCACACCGGCAGCACCGGGTGCAGGCCGCCGCGCGCGACCGCCGTCTCCAGGTCGCGGATCAGCACCGGCTCCTCGATGCGCTCGCCCGCGACGTAGCGGTCCATCAGCGACTCGTCCTCGCTCTCGGCGATGATCGCCTCGATCAGTTCGGCCCGTTCCCGCTCGCAGTCCCGCGCCGCGCCGGTGCCCGAGACGGTGCCGGTGAGCACCCCGACCAGGCCGGTGGTGCCGCCGTCGGGCCCGCGCAGCGGCAGGTGCAGCGGCAGCACCCCGGCCCCGAACGCTTCCCGGCAGGACTCCAGTGCGGCGGCCGGATCGGCCCGGTGCTGGTCCAGCCGGGACAGCACCACCGCGCGCGGCATCCGCACCCGGGCGCACTCCTGCCAGATGGCGCGGGTCGCCGCGTCCACGCCCTCTTCGGCGGACACCACGAACAGGGCCGCGTCCGCCGCCCGCAGGCCCGCGCGCAGCTCCCCGACGAAATCGGCGTAGCCGGGGGTGTCGATCAGGTTGATCTTGTGCCCGTCGTGGTCCAGCGGCGCCACCGACAGGGCCACCGAGCGCTGCTGCTCGACGGCCGCGCTGTCGTGGTCGCACACGGTGGTCCCGTCCACCACCGAACCGGAGCGCGGGATGGTGCCGGTCGTCGCCAGCAGCGCCTCCACCAGCGTCGTCTTGCCCGCCGCGGACGGCCCCGCCAGGACCACGTTGCGGATCCCGCTCGGATCGGTGGGGGCGGGCGCCGCCTGCACCCCCGGAACGTTCTGCTTGCTGCCCATCGCTGCCCCCTCGGACGTCGTTGTGTCCCCGATCACACACCCGGGTGACGTCGCGTGCAATGCCGTTCACCGGCGCCGATCGCGAAGTGGACTACTGAGAACAGGGGTAAGTGGACCGTGGAAGTGGTCCAGTTGCGGCCTAGCGTCGGAGGGGAGAGCGCGGCACGCCGCCGCGCCGGACCCCCGAGGGAAGGCAGACCGTGACCGACACCGCAGCCACCGCCCAGGCCACCGGCACCGACGGAGTGAAGCGCGGCATGGCGGAGATGCTCAAAGGCGGGGTGATCATGGACGTGGTGACCCCGGAGCAGGCGAAGATCGCCGAAGCCGCCGGGGCCGTCGCCGTGATGGCCCTGGAGCGGGTCCCGGCCGACATCCGCGCCCAGGGCGGCGTCGCCCGCATGTCCGACCCGGACATGATCGAGGGCATCGTCGAGGCCGTCTCCATCCCCGTGATGGCCAAGGCCCGCATCGGCCACTTCGTCGAAGCCCAGGTGCTGCAGTCCCTCGGCGTCGACTACATCGACGAGTCCGAGGTGCTCACCCCCGCCGACGAGGCGCTGCACATCGACAAGTGGAACTTCACCGTCCCGTTCGTCTGCGGCGCCACCAACCTCGGCGAGGCCCTGCGCCGCATCGCCGAGGGCGCCGCCATGATCCGGTCCAAGGGCGAGGCCGGCACCGGCAACGTCGTCGAGGCCACCCGGCACATGCGCTCCATCCGCGCCGAGATCCGCAGGCTCGGACAGCTCGACGGAGAGGAGCTGTACGCGGCGGCGAAGGAGCTGCGCGCCCCGGTCGCCCTGGTCAAGGAGGTCGCCGCCGCCAGGAAGCTCCCGGTCGTGCTGTTCACCGCGGGCGGGCTCGCCACCCCGGCGGACGCGGCGATGATGCGCCAGCTCGGCGCCGAAGGCGTCTTCGTCGGCTCCGGCATCTTCAAGTCCGGCGACCCGGCCAAGCGCGCCGAGGCGATCGTGAAGGCGACGACCTTCTACGACGACCCGGACGTGATCGCGAAGGTGTCCCGCGGGCTCGGCGAGGCGATGGTCGGCCTCAACGTCGACTCCCTCCCGGCGGACCAGCGCTACGCCCAGCGCGGCTGGTGACGCGGCCCCGGACCAGGTGAACGGCCCATTCGACCGGGCAGCGCGGTCGAGTGGGCCGCTCGCGCCGTCGGGGAGGCGGGCACCTCGCCGGAGCGCAGGTGGGCGGCCCATCGGGTCGGGGCCGGTCGAGCGGCCCCGCCGAACTCAGGAACGGAGAACTCGTGATGGATGGTGCGGCGGCTCCCGTCATCGGCGTGCTCGCCCTGCAGGGCGGCGTCGCCGAACACCTCGGCGCCCTCGACCGCAGCGGCGCGGTCGCCAAACCCGTGCGCAGGCCCGAGGAACTCGCGGACCTGCACGGCATCGTGCTGCCCGGCGGGGAATCGACGACCACGAGCCGGTTGTTGCACTCCTTCGAGCTGTTCGAACCGCTGCGGCAGCGGATCGCCGACGGCCTGCCCGCCTACGGTTCCTGCGCGGGCATGGTGCTGCTGGCCGGTGAGGTGCTGGGCGGTGCCGAAGCGGGCATCACGCCGCTCGGCGCGCTCGACATGACCGTGCGGCGCAACGCGTTCGGCAGGCAGGTCGATTCGTTCGAGGCCGACCTCGACTTCGCCGGGGTCGACGGCCCGGTGCACGCGGTGTTCATCCGCGCCCCTTGGGTGGAGCGCATCGGCCCGCAGGTGCGGGTGCTGGCCGAGGTCACCCCGCGCGCATCAGGCGACCCGGCCGCCGCCGGTAGGATCGTCGCGGTTCAGCAGGGGCGCGTGCTCGCCACCAGCTTCCACCCGGAACTGGTCCACGGCGACGAGCGCGTGCACCGGCATTTCGTGCAGACCGTTCGCGCAGGCTGAAGGCCCCGGGGTCTCGCCTGCGACGGCGTGGAAAGACGGAGGAAAGATGAGCGGCCACTCCAAGTGGGCCACCACCAAGCACAAGAAGGCCGCCGTCGACGCCAAGCGCGGCAAGCTCTTCGCGAAGCTCATCAAGAACGTGGAGGTCGCGGCGCGGACCGGCGGGGGAGACCCGGACGGCAACCCGACCCTCTACGACGCCATGCAGAAGGCGCGCAAGAACTCGGTGCCGGTCGACAACATCGAGCGCGCCCGCAAGCGCGGTGGCGGCGAAGAGGCCGGCGGCGCCGACTGGCAGACCCTGATGTACGAGGGCTACGGCCCGAACGGCGTCGCGGTGCTGGTCGAGTGCCTCACCGACAACAAGAACCGCGCCGCGGGCGAGGTCCGCACCGCGATGACCCGCAACGGCGGTTCGATGGCCGACGCGGGCTCGGTGTCGTACATGTTCTCCCGGCGCGGCGTGCTGATCGTGCCGAAGAACGGGCTCACCGAGGACGACGTGCTCGGCGCGGTGCTGGAGGCGGGCGCCGAAGAGGTCAACGACCTCGGCGAGAGCTTCGAGGTGCTGTGCGAGCCGACCGACCTGGTCGAGGTCCGCAAGGCGGTGCAGGCGGCCGAGATCGAGTACGACTCCTCGGAGCTGAGCTTCCTGGCCTCGGTGAACGTCCCGCTGGACGCGGAGGGCGCGCGCAAGGTCTTCAAGCTGATCGACGCGCTGGAGGACTGCGACGACGTGCAGAACGTCTACGCCAACTTCGACGCCTCCGACGAGGTCATGGCGGAGCTGGACGCCTGATCGGCGCGCGGGACGCGCCGGCACCCGGCGGCGCGGCCCGCGCCCCCGGTCCCCGGGGCTCCCCCGATCGGATGAGAATCGGCAGAATGGCGCCCGTGGCGGAGACGGAAGAGCAGCTGCGGCAGTGGTTGGTGGACACCGCGGAGCGGCACGGCGCCGCCGTGGTGCACGTGGCGGCGGACGACAGCGGTGCCGCCCACGCGTTCTCCGTCGGGGCGTGGCGACGCTTCGGCAAACCCGAGGTCGTGGTGATCGGCCTGCCCCGGGACGTGGCGCAGGCGGTGGTGGACACCTACGTCGCGCGGGTCTCCGGCGGCGAGCGGTTCAGCCCCGGGCAGCTGTACGCGGGCTTCCTGGAGGGCTGCCCGGTCACCTTCGAGCGGATCGCGAAGCGGCACTACCCGGAGTACCTGGGCAGCGCGTTCGCCGTCTACAAGGGAGCGGACTTCCCGGCGGTGCAGCTGATCGTCGCCGCGCCGGACGGCACCTTCCCGTGGCAACCGGACGCGCCCGGCGGGTTCGCCGAGTACCAGCCGGTGCTGACCGAGAGCGGCGCCCCGGAGCGGTGGACGCCCGGCGTCGACGGCCCGTGACCGCGGGGGCGGTGCGGCGCGCGGCGCGCGGACGGGTGATCATCGGGTGTGTCGTGCGCGGGTGCGGGGCCGCGCGGGCGCTAGAGTGTCGAACGGGTGTTCCCGGGTGAGCTGAAGGCCGAGGAGGAAGTCGTGCGCGTGCTGGGAGTCGACCCCGGGCTGACCCGCTGCGGGATCGGCGTGGTGGACGGCGGCCGGAACCGGCACATCTCCTGCGTCGCCGTCGGCGTCGTGCGCACCCCGCCCGGTGACGAGCTGCCCATGCGGCTCAAGGCGGTCGCCGACGCCGTCGAGCAGTGGATGGACGCGCACCAGCCCGAGGTGGTGGCCATCGAGCGGGTGTTCAGCCAGCACAACGTGCGCTCGGTGATGGGCACCGCGCAGGCCTCCGGGGTGGTGGCGCTGGCCGCCGCCCGCCGCGGGCTGCCGGTCGCGTTCCACACGCCGAGCGAGGTCAAGGCCGCGATCAGCGGCTCCGGTCGCGCGGACAAGCGGCAGGTCACGCTCATGGTCACCAAGGTCCTCGGGCTCAGCGAAGCACCCCGGCCCGCCGACGCCGCCGACGCGCTCGCCCTCGCCATCTGCCACCTGTGGCGGGCGCCGATGAGCTCGCGGCTGGCCGCGGCGGAGGCGAAGGCCGCGGAACTGGCCAAGGCGCACCGGCAACGGCTGCGGGACGCGCGGCGTCCCCCGGCAGGCAGAGGAGACCTCACAGGATGATCGCTTCGGTACGCGGGCCGGTGCTCTCGATCGGGCTGGACCACGCCGTGATCGACGTGGGCGGCCTCGGGCACGCCGTGCACGCCACGCCCGCCACGCTCGCGGGGCTGCGCCGCGGCGAGGAGGCGCTGCTGGCGACGACGCTCGTCGTGCGGGAGGACTCGCTGACCCTGTACGGCTTCGCCGACCCGGAGGCGCGCGACCTGTTCGTGCTGCTGCAGACCGCGTCCGGGGTGGGGCCGCGGCTGGCGCTGGCGACGCTGGCGGTGCTCTCGCCGGACCAGCTGTGCCACGCGCTCGCGGACGGCAACCTCACCACGCTCACCCAGGTGCCCGGCATCGGGAAGAAGAGCGCCGAGCGGCTGATCCTGGAGCTGCGGGACAAGGTCGGCACCCTCGCCGGGAACGGCTCCGGCGAGCTGCCCGGCGCCCCGGACCGCGGCCGGGTCCGCACCGAGGTCGCCGAAGCGCTGGTGGGCCTCGGGTTCTCCGCGAAGCAGGCCGAGCAGAGCGTGGAAGCCGTGCTCGCCGCCGACGGCGCGCCCGCCGACACCTCCGCCGTGCTGCGCAAGGCGCTGGCCGCGCTGGGCCCGCGATGAGCGCTCCGCACGAGGACGAGGACCCGCACGCGGGACTCCTGCCCGGCCAGCTCCCGGCCCGGCAGGCGCTGCCCGGCGAGGCGCCGCTGGACCCGCAGCAGGAACCGGCCGAGCAGGACGTGGAGAGCACGCTGCGCCCGCGCAGGCTCAGCGAGTTCGTCGGCCAGCCCCGCGTGCGCGAGCAGCTGCAACTGGTGCTGCACGGCGCGCTCAACCGCCGCGAGCAGCCCGACCACGTGCTGTTCTCCGGCCCGCCCGGGCTCGGCAAGACCAGCCTCGCGATGATCATGGCGGCGGAGCTGGGCTCCGCGATCCGGGTGACCTCGGGGCCCGCGCTGGAACGGCCCGGCGACCTGGCGGCGATGCTGTCGAACCTCGCCGAGGGCGACGTGCTGTTCATCGACGAGATCCACCGCATCGCCCGCCCCGCCGAGGAGATGCTGTACCTGGCGATGGAGGACTACCGGGTCGACGTCGTGGTCGGCAAGGGCCCGGGCGCCACCAGCATCCCGCTGGAGATCGCGCCGTTCACGCTGGTCGGCGCCACCACCCGGTCCGGGACGCTGACCGGCCCGCTGCGGGACCGGTTCGGGTTCACCGCGCACATGGAGTTCTACTCGCCCGCCGAGCTGGAGCTGGTGGTGCGCCGCTCCGCCGGGATCCTCGGCGTCGACCTGCGCCCGGACGGTGCCGTCGAGATCGCCCGCCGCTCCCGGGGGACGCCCCGCATCGCGAACCGGCTGCTGCGCCGGGTCCGCGACTACGCGGAGGTGCGCGCCGACGGCGCGGTCACGCTGGAGGTGGCGCGGTCCGCGCTGGAGGTCTACGACGTGGACGAGTTCGGCCTGGACCGGCTGGACCGCGCGGTGCTCTCGGCGCTGGTGCGCTCCTTCCACGGCGGTCCGGTCGGGATCACCACCATCGCGGTCGCGGTGGGGGAGGAGCCGAGCACGGTCGAGGAGGTCTGCGAGCCGTACCTGGTGCGCGCGGGGATGCTCGCCCGCACCTCGCGCGGCCGGGTCGCGACCGTCGCCGCCTGGCAGCACGTGGGCCTGACCCCGCCGCCGCACGCGCCGGGCGAATCGCAGGCCGTGCTGTTCGAGTAGCGGCCGCCGCGGGGCGGTTCCGGCGGCAGGTGGGCTGTGAGACCGGCCACCCCGCGGGCGATAGGCTGCGCGGCGTCGACGGCCCCGATGGCCGCCGCCGGAGCCCGGTTCGGCCCGCGTGGCCAGTGGGCGGCGGCGCGCCCATCGACACGGCTGGCACACTGGAAGCGCTACATCCGAACAATTCGGGCGCCCCGGCTGGTGGTCGGGCGAATCCCACGGCGTCCGCCGAAACGGAGCATGATGTCTTTCGAATCCTTGTTTCTGCCGCTGCTGATCGTGCTGCTGGCCGTGCCGATGTTCTTGCAGGCGCGCAAGCAGAAGCGGGCCGTGCAGGAGCAGCAGAAGCTGCAGAACTCGCTGACCGCGGGTGACCGGGTGATGACGACCTCCGGGCTGTTCGGCACCGTGGTGTCCAGCGCGGACGACAGCATCGACCTGGAGATCGCGCCGGGCGTCGTCACCACCTGGGTGCGTGCCGCCGTCCGCGAGAAGGTCACCACCGAGGAGGCCGCCGAGGCCCCCGCGACCGAGCAGGACGAGGCCGCCCCGGCGGCCGAGGCGAAGGAAGCCGAGGGCGAGCAGAAGGACGCCACCGAGGCGACCTCCGAGTCCTCCGCGCAGATCGCCGAGCCGATCGAGAAGCAGAAGACCAGCTGAATCCGGTACGGCCGGTGACCGCACCGGCCGGCCGCCGCGTTCCCGGACCGGCCCGACCGCGGGCCGTCCGGCGGCGCCGTGGGGGGGGCGGGGGTCCAGCCCACGCGGGGCCGGGGGGACGGGCGCGTGTTGGGCCGCCCGGTGGGGGCCCCGTGCGGGGAGGGCCGCAGCGGCGGGGCGGCGCACGTGAGCGGGGGGGCGCCG
>NZ_JAIUJZ010000025.1:0-56589 GCF_020176775.1 Saccharopolyspora sp. 6M | reverse complement strand
ACCGAGGCATATAATTCATCAAGATGAGTTTACCACTCACCATCATCGGCACGCTGTTGAGTTCTCAAAGAACACACCCGCACCATCACCCACAACCCCTGCATTCAGGGCCGCGAACTCCGGGGAGTCAGTTCATTCCGTCTTTCGTTCTTGCGATGTTCCAAACTCTAGCAGGCCCGATTTCCGGCCGTTTCAGGGGGGGTCGCTTTCGCGTTTCCGCGGTTTCCCGCGTCCCTGGCCGGCCCGATCGTCGACCTGTTCTGGAGTTGTCCACTGCTGAGTCGTGACCCGCTCCGCGAAGGAGCGCCTCTCGTTTTCAGCGACTGCCGTACGTTACCCGGTCCGCTTCGCGGTGTCAAACCCGCTCGTCCCGTCCGGTGCGCGCTTCCGGGTGAAACCCGGGCGCCGCCACCTTCGCCGTCCCCGCCAGGCTCTTGCGTCCTGTTCCGTCCGGCTTGCCGTGCGACGAAGAGAAAGTTACGCACACTCTCCGTGAATGTCAAATCGCCTGGTCAGACCCTTGACATCCACCGTCGGCGGAGGATCACTTCCCCTTCGGCCGGAGCCAGAGCTTCACCGTGCTCGTGCCCGCCGCTTCCACGGCCTCCAACAGCTCGGACGCGGGAACCGCCGTCGTGCGCCCGACCGGGACCAGCTCGTAGCCCCAGGTCCCGAACTCGCGCAACGCGGTCGCCGGGTCGTCGCCGAGTTCGGCGATGCCGGCCGGGGTGAACGAGCAGATGATCGACGGACGGTCCCGCCGCAGCAGCCGGACGAGGCCGCCGAGCACCCGGTGGACGCGGGCACCGACGTCGACGTGCACCACCGACAGGGTCATGTCGTGCAGCGTCGCGGTGCCCTCCAGCTCCTTGTCCAACCGGACGCCGGGCACCCGGCCCTCGGCCGGATCGGACTCCTCGGCGGGACGCACCGAGACCCCACCGGCCAACGAGCGCTCCGCGACCAGGTCGGCGGGGGCGTCCCACGCGGCGGCCTCGATGGTGGTGAGCCGCTGGCCCCAGGCCGCGGGCACGTTCACCTCCACGTTGCGCTGCAGCAGGGCCCGGCCGTCCGCGCTGGGCTCGACCGCGATCACGGCACCGCTGTTGCCGAGCCTGCTCAACACCCGGACCGCCTGGTAGCCCACGTAGGCGCCGACGTCGAGGAACACCCCGTCCGGTTCGAGCAGCGAATCGATCAGCGCCGAGGTCTCCGCGTCCCAGGTGGCGTGCGAGGACAGCCACGGCAGCATCAGGCCGTCGTCGGCGGGCAGCCGCAGCAGCCCGGCGTCGCAGAGCACCGGGGTGCTGGTGCCGTCGCCCGCGCCGGTGTTGCGCTCGTGCTCGCGCAGCAGGATGCGCTGCAGCACGTCGGTCCGGTGCAGTGCGTAGGCCGCGTCGCTGGTGGCGGAGCGCAGCGTCGTCTCCAGCTCCTGCTCCCGGGCCGCTTCGCGCTCCTGCTCCAGCGCGTCGATCCGGTCCAGGGTCCGTTCCACCGCGATGGTGAGGCTGTCGAGGCGCTGCGCCAGCAGGTCGTCCTGCGCACCGGGCTCCGCGGCGGAGCCGCCCTCCAGCGCGCGGAGCCTGCGGTGCTGGTCGGCGAGGTCCGCCCGGGCGCGCACCATGCCGTCGTCGATGCTGGTGAGCCGTTCGTCGAGCTGGTCGTGGCGCTGGTCGACGCGGCCGAGCTCGGCGCGGAGCTGGTCGATCTCCTCCCCGCCCCCGTCGGCGTCGTACTGGCGGCGCAGCAGCTCCGCCGCGGTCTGCTCGACGCCGTCCACCATCGAGCGCAGCACGTCGCGGATGTGGTCGTCGTAGTGGCTGAGCACCCGCAGCACCGCCTTGCGCAGCGCAGGGGCGACGGAGTTCCGGCCGCCCGCGCCGACGTCGGGCGCCCGGTGCAGCGCGTGCCGCGCGACCAGCAGCGGGTGCAGCGGGTCGTCCAGGTCGCCGTGCCGGTCCTTGGCCCACTTGGTGCGCCAGTTCCGGTAGGCGTGCTCGACGTGCCCGCGCAGGCGCTCCGCGGCGTGGTTGACGCTGTGCTGGGCGAGCAGGTGGTCGCGGGCGCGCTGCCCGGCGGCCGCGATGGCCTCCGGATCGTCGGCGGCGGCGCGGAGCGCGGCGGCGGCGGCCTCCACGTCCGGTTCGCCCTGGCCCTGGCAGGGCACCAGAGTGGCACCCGCGGAACCGAGGAGTTCGGTGACGGCGCCGTGGTCGGCGGCCAGCACCGGCACCCCGTGCGCGGCGACCTCCAGCAGCCGCAGCGCGTACCGGTCGCCGCCGGCGGGGCGGTGCAGCGAGGCGACGCAGTCGGCGGTCGCGAGCAGCGCGTCCGTGTCGATCTCGTCCTCGACCAGGTGCACGCGCGGGTCGGAGGCGGTCGCGAGCCGGAGCCGCTCGGCGGCTTCCGGGTGCGCGGCGGCACCGGTGACGGCGATCAGCAGGTGCGCGTCCTCCCGTTCCGGGAACGCGGCGAAGAAGGCGGTGACCAGGCCCAGCACGTTGTCCCGGCGTTCGTCGGAGTGGTCGGCGAAGGCGCCGATGACGAACTCCTCGGACAACCCGTGGCGGGCGCGGGCGGCCTTGCGGGTGGGCAGGTCCACCGGGCCGGGGTCGAGCAGCGGGAGCGCGACGACGCGGGTGGTGGGTCCGCCCGCGCGGCGGGTGGCCTGGCGGGCGGCTTCGGAGAGCACCCAGGCCTCCACGGCCCCGTCCGGATCGGTGCCGTCGGGCTGCACGTCGACCAGGTGCCGCCCGGCGGGCACCGCGAGCCCGGGTTCGCAGCGCAACACCACCGGGTAGTACGGGGTGTCCGCGGACGGCAGCCCGGAGGCGCGCACGGCGGCGCGGACCAGTTCCGCGGTGCGCCCGGTGCCGAGGACGGCCACGCCGAGCTGGTCGACCAGCGTCGAGCGCTCGGTGTCGCCGCGGTCGCCGATGGCGGCGGCGGGGACCCGGCCGCTGGCGACGCCGACGCCCGCGCACCACTCGCGGAACCCGGCGGCGTCCGCGCCGAACGGCTCCGGGTAGCTGCCGCGCAGCACCTGGTCGTCCGCCCACACCGCGGCGGTCCACCGGGATCCGCCCGCGGCGCGCTGCTTGTCGTCGGCGGGTTCGCAGGCCCAGCCGAGGAAGTCGGCGGGACCGCCGCCGGGCGCGAACGGGCTGGCCGGGGCCGTCCCGCGCTGCCACGCGTCGAGGTAGTCGCGGCGCAGCGCAGCGGGCAGCGGGGTGCCGTCGGGCAGCGCGTCGTACGGGTGCGGCTGTTCGCGGGTGTAGCCGGCTTCGACGAGCGCGTTGCGGTAGGCGGCGCACAACCCGGCGAGCACCGGGTGCTCGGACAGCAGCACCCGCGGCCGGTCGGCGTAGTGGGTGGACAGCAGCCACGGCCGCTGCGGCTGGAACCCGTCGAAGTGGATGCTGCGCAGCAGCGCGCCGTCCACCGCGTGCCCGCCGTCGCCGGTGGGGATGAGTTCGCGCTGCGCCGCGTTCCACACCGACAGCCCGACGCCCGGATCGCGCAGCACGTGGTGGTCGACGAGCGCGGGCGCGCCGTCGAGGAGCATCCCGACGCTGGGGTCGGCGCGGACCTGCTCGGCCCAGGCGGCGAGGAAGTCCTCCGCGCCGGGCCGGACGCCGAGCACGCTCGGGTCGAACGGCCCGGACTCGACGAGGTCGGTGGCGCTGGGCCGGAACCCGTCGGCGTAGAGGGTGCGCAGCACGCGCGGCACCAGCGCCACGGGCCGATCGGGGGTGAGTTCGCGCAGCAGGTCGTCGAACTCGCTGAAGATCTGCACCGACGGTTCGAGGTAGAGCGCGGTCGCCCCGGTCGCCAGCAGGTGCTGCAGCAGCCGGGGCCGCAGCACGGCGCGGAGCTGGTCGGCGGTGCAGGCGACGGCGAGGCGGGCGAACTCGTCGTCGTCGACGCCGATCCGCCCTGGCGTGACCACGTCGCCGCCGGGGGCCGCGCCGCCGACCGGCAGCACGACGAAGCGGGCTCCGGGGTGGTGGCGCAGGAACGATTCGCGCAGCACGCGGGCCGCGGGCAGCTGGCCGGGCCCGGCGACGGTGCAGCCGATCAGGGTGGCCTGCTCGGCGTCGAAGTCCGCGTCACCGGCGGCTCCGGCGGCTTCGTCGTCCCGGCCGTCGTGGTGCTCGGCGGGCCATTCCGGTTCGTCGGCCCGGTGCTCCAACAGGTCGGCGGTGGCTTCGGCGTCGGGGGCGCCGGGGGGCTCGGGCTGCGCCTGCGAATCAGTCACGGGGGCGAACCTATCGCCCCGCCCTCCGGCTGCCCACGGCCTGACCCCAGGAGATCGGCTTGAGCCCGGTCACAGGGGGTCGGGTGCCGGTCACAACATCGGCATCAGGCTCTGCAGCTCGTAGGGCGTGACGCGGCTGCGGTACCCGTCCCACTCGTTGCGCTTGTTGCGGAGGAAGAAGTCGAAGACGTGCTCGCCGAGGGTTTCGGCCACCAGCTCGGAGGTCTCCATCTCGGTGAGCGCGTCGTTGAGGTTCTGCGGGAGGCTCGCGTACCCGGCGGCCTTGCGCTCGCCCTCGGTCAGCGACCACACGTCGTCCTCGGTGGCGGGCGGCAGCTCGTAGCCCTTCTCGACCCCGCGCAGGCCGGCGGCGAGGATCACCGCGTAGGCCAGGTACGGGTTGCAGGCGGAGTCGAGGCTGCGGACCTCGACGCGCCGCGAGGAGGACTTGCCGGGCGAGTACATCGGCACCCGCACCAGCGCGGAGCGGTTGGCGTGCCCCCAGCACACCGCGGTGGGCGCTTCGCCGCCGACGATGAGCCGCTTGTACGAGTTCACCCACTGGTTGGTGACGGCGCTGATCTCGCGCGCGTGGGTGAGGATGCCCGCGACGAACGCGCGCCCGGTGTCGGAGAGCTCGTAGGGGTTCTCCGGGTGGTAGAAGGCGTTCTGGTCGCCCTCGAACAGGCTGAAGTGGGTGTGCATGCCGGAGCCGGGCTGCGCGGTGAACGGCTTCGGCATGAAGGAGGCGTGCACGCCCTGCATGAGCGCGACCTCCTTGACCGTGTACCGGAACGTCATCACGTTGTCGGCCATGGTGAGCGCGTCGGCGTAGCGCAGGTCGATCTCCTGCTGGCCGGGGGCGCCCTCGTGGTGGCTGAACTCGACGGAGATGCCCATCGCTTCGAGCGTCTCGATGGCGTTGCGCCGGAAGTGCGGGGCGGCGTCGTGGCTGGCCTGGTCGAAGTAGCCGCCGGAGTCGGCCGGTTCGGGTTCGACGCCGGTGGTGGGCAGGTTCTTCAGCAGGAAGAACTCGATCTCGGGGTGCACGTAGCAGGTGAACCCGGCCTCGGTGGCCTTGGACAGGGTGCGGCGCAGCACGTGCCGCGGGTCGGCCCAGCACGGGGAACCGTCCGGCATGGCGATGTCGCAGAACATGCGGGCCGAGTAGTGCTCGCCGTCCGGGGTCTCCCAGGGCAGGACCTGGAAGGTCGCCGGGTCGGGCTTGGCGATCATGTCCGACTCGTAGATGCGCGAGAACCCTTCGATGGCGGAGCCGTCGAACCCGATGCCCTCGCTGAAGGCACCTTCGAGCTCGGCGGGCGAGATCGCCACCGATTTGAGGATGCCGAGGACGTCGGTGAACCACAGCCGCACGAAGCGGATGTCACGTTCCTCCAGGGTGCGGAGCACGAACTCCTGCTGGCGGTTCATGCCCGCAGCCTAATTCCTGCGCTGCGCGGGTTGCGGGACCGCGCCCGTTGCGTCCTGGTTACCGTCCGGTTCGCGGGACGCCGGTGGTGGTGATCACGTGCAGCGGGTGCCTTCGGCGGGCAGTTCGAGCTCGGTGAGGTAGTCGATGCCGGCCTGGTCGACGCAGCTGTCCCCCTGCAGGAACGCGGTGTGCTGGGTGCCCTCGAAGGTGAGCAGCCGGGCGCGCAGCGCTTCGGCGAGGTGCACTCCCGCGTCGTAGGGCGTGGCGGGGTCGCCGGTGGTGGAGATGACCAGCAGCGGCGGGAGCCCGCTGACCGAGGGCTGCTCGGCTTCCCCGGTGACGGGCACCGGCCAGAACGAGCACATGTCCATGGCGCTGTTGGCGGGCAGCCCGTCGTCGAGGAACGGGGCTGCTTCGCGGTAGCGGCGGTCGGCTTCGCGCAAGACGTTCCGGTCGGTCACGCGCGGGTCGTCGACGCAGCGCACGGCGTTGAACGCGTCGGTGATGTTGCTGTAGGTGCCGTCGGCGTCGCGCCCGTAGTAGGAGTCGGCGAGGGTGAGCAGCACGGTCCCGCGCCCCCGGGCGAGCTCTTCGAGGCCGGTGTTGAGCGCGGGCCACATGTTCTGCGCGTAGAGCGCCTGGATGACGGCGGTGGTGGCGTCGGTGTAGGACAGCTTCCGGTCCCCGGCGGGCACCGGTTCCGCCAGCAGCGGCCGCGCGAGCCGCTGGAACGCGGCGGTGGCCCGGGCGGGGTCGGGGCCGAGGGCGCAATCGCGGCGTTCGGTGCACCAGCGGGCGAAGGAGTCGAAGGCGCGCTGGAACCCGGCGCCCTGCAGCACCTGCTCGTCGATGGCGTCCTGGCTCGGGTCGATGGCGCCGTCGAGGATCATGGCGCGCACGTTGCCCGGGTACTGCTCGGCGTACGCGGAGCCGATGCGGGTGCCGTAGGAGTAGCCGAGGTAGGTGAGCTTCGGGTCGCCGAGCGCGGAGCGCAGCACGTCCATGTCCTGCACGACGTCCCGGGTGCCGACGTGGGCGAGCACGTCGGTACCGGTGCGCTGCGCGCACTTGCCGGAGTACTCGCGCACTTCCCGCTCGGTCTCGGCGGTGCCCTCGGGCGAGGGGTCGGCGTCGGAGTCGAGCCGGTCGGCGTCCCACTCCTGGTCGGTGAGGCAGCGGACGGCGGGTTCGCTGGCGCCGATGCCGCGCGGGTCGAAGCCGACCTGGTCGAAGCGGGTGCCGAGCGGGGTGTTCTGCAGCGCGGGGCCGAGGCTCGCGGCGGCGCTCATCCCGGAGGCGCCGGGCCCGCCGGGGTTCATCAGCAGCGAGCCGATCCGCTGATCGGGGTCGGTGGCCGGTTTGCGCAGCACTCCGATGCTGATCTGCCTGCCCTCCGGGTGGGCGTGGTCGAGCGGCACCTGCAGCCGGGCGCATTCGAGGGCGCGGTCCTGGAAGGCCGTGCGGTCGGCGCTGCTGGTGGCGTAGTCGGCGCACGGTCCCCAGTCGAGCTGCTGGCCGTAGTACCGCTCCAGCCCGGCGGGCACGGGCCCGGCGGGACCGCTGCGCTCGGAGTGCGGTTCCAGCAGCGGCGCGCTCGGCGTGGTGGAGCAGGCGGCGGCACCGCTGAGCAGCAACAGCGCGCAGGCGGCGGTCAGCAGGCGACTCATTCAGGCGATGGTGTCACGCGTTCGGAGTCGGGTTGGTCACGGGCGGTGGGTCTTCTTCCGGCGGGTGCGCGAAGATGACGTTCATGCCGCAGTTGCGTCTCGCTCTAGCCCAGGTCAACGCGACGGTCGGGGACATCGCCGGGAACAAGGCGATGGTCCTGGACTGGACGCGCAAGGCAGTCCAGGAGGGCGCCCACGTGGTGTCCTTCCCGGAGACGGTGCTCGCCGGTTACCCGGTGGAGGACCTGGCGCTGCGCAAGTCGTTCGCGGCGGCGAACCGGGCGGCGGTGGACGCGCTGGCGGTGAACCTGCGCGAGGCCGGGTGCGGGGACGCGCTGGTCGTGGTGGGCCACCTGGACCGCGATGACGAGGGCCTGCGGAACTCGGCATCGCTGCTGCACGGCGGTGAGGTGGTGGCGACCTACGACAAGTACCACCTGCCGAACTACGGCGTGTTCGACGAGGCGCGCTACTTCGCCCCGGGTTTCGACCTGCCGATCGTGAGGCTGCACGGCCTGGACGTGGGCGTGGTGATCTGCGAGGACATCTGGCAGAACGGCGGCCCGGTGGCGGCGCTGGGCGCGGTGGGCGTGGACCTGGTGGTGTGCGTGAACTCCTCGCCGTACGAGCGGTCGAAGGACGACGTGCGGATGCCGCTGGTGGCCCGCCGGGCCGCGGAGGCGGGGGCGCCGATCGCCTACGTGAACATGGTGGGCGCGCAGGACGACCTGGTCTTCGACGGCGATTCGATGGTGGTGGGCACCGGCGGCGAGGTGCTGGCGCGCGCGCCGCAGTTCACCGAGCACCTGCTGGTGGTGGACGTGGACCTGCCCGCGGGCGGGCACACGTCGACGACGGTGCCGGAGCCGGAGGGCCGGTTGCGGCTGCCGGCGTTCGACGTGACGCGCACGGTGCTGCAGCCGGAGCCGCTGGCGCCGTACGAGCCGCTGCCCGCGCCGCCCCCGGCCGAGCCGCTGCCGGAACTGGCGGAGATCTGGTCGGCGCTGGTCACCGGGTTGCGGGACTACGTGCACAAGAACGGGTTCGGTTCGGTGGCGTTCGGCTTCTCCGGCGGCATCGACTCGGCGCTGTGCGCGGCGCTGGCGGCGGACGCGGTGGGCCCGGACGCGCTGCACGGCGTGGCGATGCCGTCGGAGTACTCCTCGGAGCACTCGCGGTCGGACGCGGCGGAGCTGGCGCGCCGGTTGGGCTGCCACTTCCAGGAGATCGCGGTCGCGGACATGGTCTCGGCGTTCGTGGGCCCGCTGGGGTTGACCGGGCTGGCGGAGGAGAACGTGCAGGCCCGTTGCCGGGGCGTCACGTTGATGGCGCTGTCGAACCAGCACGGGCACCTGGTGCTGGCGCCGGGGAACAAGACGGAGCTGGCGGTCGGCTACTCCACGATCTACGGCGACGCGGTGGGCGGTTTCGCGCCGATCAAGGACGTGCCGAAGACGCTGGTGTGGGAGCTGGCGAAGTGGCGCAACGCGGAGGCGGAGAAGCGCGGCGAGGTGCCGCCGATCCCGGAGAGCTCGATCACCAAGGAGCCGTCGGCGGAGCTGCGCCCGGACCAGACCGACCAGGACTCGCTGCCGCCGTACGACGTGCTGGACGCGGTGCTGGACGGCTACGTGGCGGGCGACCGGGACTACTCGGACCTGGTGTCGGACGGGTTCGACGCGGACCTGGTGGAGCGGGTGATCCGGATGGTGGACCGGGCGGAGTACAAGCGCCGCCAGTACCCGCCGGGCACCAAGATCACGCTGAAGGCCTTCGGCCGGGACCGGCGCCTGCCGATCACCAACCGCTGGCGGGAGAGCCGGCCCTGATCCTTCCGGGCGGACGGCTCGCCCACCGCTCCCGCCGGGCGGGCGGGCCGTTCCCCTTGAGGGCGGCGAGGGACAGCTCCGGGGTCGGGCCGTGGTTGAGGTGCACGGCGAGGAGTTCGGTGCCGCCCCAGACCAGGAAGAGCTCGCGGAGGAACGCGCGCTGCGCGCCGTCGGCGTCGTAGGTGCCGAACTCGGCGACGTAGAGGCCGAACCGGCAGCGCTGCGCGGTCAGCTCGCGCACCGCCCACACCTGGAGCCCTTCCAGCAGCGAGATCTCGTCGCCGGACGCCGGGTCGACGTCGTGCTCGACGAGCAGGTCCAGTCCCTCTTCCGGGCTGGTGAGCTGCATGAGCGAGTAGCAGGCACGCACTGGGATCACGTCCTTCTGGGAGGTCTAGGCTGCGAACGATCGACACCCTCCGTGTCGATCAGATCACCGATCGTAAAGTGTCATAGGTGACTTACCCAGGTCTCTGACGGGTGATCTTTCGCTTTCGCCGGGAAGGACGGACCGATGGGATCGACGCGCGCGACGATCGGGCGCAGGCAGCTCGGCGCGGAACTCCGCGATCTGCGGATCGCCGCCGGGCTCAGCCAGAAGGACGCCGCCGAGGTGATCGAAAGCGACACCAGCCTGATCAGCAGGCTCGAACGCGGGCAGCGCTCGATCAAGATGATGGAGCTCGACGCGCTGCTGCGGCACTACGGCGCCCCGGCCGACCGGCGAGCGCAGATCGCCGAGCTCGCCAAGGCCGCCCGGCAGCGCTTGCCGCGCCGCACCTACTCCGACAACCTGCCCGGCGCGTTCCGGCGGCTCAGCGATCACGAGCAGGACGCCGCCGAGATCTGCTACTCCGACAGCGAGCTCATCCCCGGACTGCTCCAGACGGAGGACTACATCCGGGCGATGATGCGGCTCAACCGTCCCGACGTGTTCAAGAACAGCGAGGACGACGTGGATGCCCGCGTCGAGTTCCGCTTGCAACGTCAGCAACTGCTGCGGAAGCCCGACCACCCCTGGATCTGGTTCGTGATCGGTGAGGCTGCGATCCGACGCCCCGTCGGCGGAAAAGATGTGCAGCGCCAACAACTTCTCCACCTCGTCGAGGTGATCGAGCAGAACAGCCGAGTGACGGTCCAGGTTGCTCCATTGGCAGCCGCCGATCATCCGCTGCTCGGCTCCAATCTCGAGATCCTCAAGTTCGGCGGTCTTGCCGCGGACATCGTTCACCAGCCAACCTTCATCGGCGGCGGCGTCTACCTGACGGAAGATCGCGATGTCCGCGAGTGCACGCGCCTGTTCGACCGCCTGCGCGCGGTCGCGCTGGGGCCCGATGACACACGCGCCTTCATCGCAGAACATGCGAAGGAACTCGAAGATGACAGATGAACGACCGAACTCGTGGTTCAAGAGCAGTCGCAGCGGCCCGCAGAACAACAGCTGCGTCGAAGCACGGTTCACCGCGCACGGCATCGACATCCGGGATTCGAAGGATCCCGGCGGTGGTCGTCTCCATTTCAACTTCCGGGTGTGGCGGGACTTCGTGACCCGGCTACCGCGGTAGGAACGCGGCCGGACGCACCGGTTGCGCGGAGTGGAGCAACCGGTGAACGGATCACTGGACCGATCATGGTGGACGAATGGCGCACTCGTTCCGATAGTCTCCCCGTCACCGAGCCGCACAGCTGAGCTGCCGAGAGGGCTTGCATGGGGTGGAGAACAACGGCGTCCGCCGCCGCGCTCGCCGCGTTGACGGGAGTGCTCGGCGGCGGCTGCGCTTCTCCCGGCGGCGAACCGGAAAGCGCGGGAACCGATCAGTCCACTGCGGACCGGTCCAGGTTGGACGAGGTCGCCGAACGCGGCGAGCTGCGGGTGTGCAGCACCGGGGACTACCGGCCCTTCACCTACCGCGACGAGGCCGGGGCCTGGAGCGGCATCGACGTCGACATGGCGCGCGACCTGGCCGCGTCGCTGCACGTACGCGCCACCTTCGTCGGCACCACCTGGTCGACGCTGAACGAGGACTTCCGGCAGCGGTGCGACATCGCGGTCGGCGGCGTCTCGATCACCCTGGAGCGAGCCCGCGAGGTGTTCTTCACCGAGCCCTACGCGGTCGACGGCAAAACTCCGATCACCCGCTGCGAGAACGCGGCGCGATTCCGGACGCTGGAGCAGATCGACCGGCCCGGAGTACGCGTGGTGGTGAACCCGGGCGGGACCAACGACAAGTTCGCCCGCGAGAAGTTGCACCGCGCGGAGATCGTTCCGCACCCCGACAACAACACGATTTTCGACCAGCTCCGCAACGGCCGAGCCGATCTCATGATCACTGATGGTTCCGAGACCAAATGGCAGGCAAGGCAACACCCCGAACTGTGCGCCGTGCACCCCGACCAGCCGTTCACCTTCGCCGAGAAGGCCTATGCGCTGCCCCGCGGCGACGTGGACTTCCAGGAGTTCGTGAACCAGTGGCTGCACCTGCGGACGCACGACGGAACGTACGACCGGATAGCAGAACCGTGGATCGGCTGAACCCCGGAAGCGGAACCGAAAAGGCCCGCAGCAGGAATCGTGGCGGCCCGAACCCGCCCCGACCAGGCGCACCGCGGCGCGGACACGCACTCCACCAGCGGAGATCACCTACCGGTGTTTCCACGCCCCGGAGAGTGAGTAGCATCGCGAGCCCAGGGGAGATCCGCGGGATTTCACCGAGCAAGCCGGACCAGGGGCTGCCGGGGGCGCACCCGCCCCGCCACCCGCGCTGCGCTCCCCCACCGCACCGCCGAGGGCCCGCGGTGCGCAGGCCAGAGCCACCGACCGCGACGAGGACCTGATTGATGTCAGCACCCACCTACACCCAATCCGCGGCCAAGCGCCGCCACCTGGCCCGATCCCTGCTGGTACTGCTGATCTCCGGGGTCGTCACCGCTGGGCTGAGCACCTGGGCCGCGCTGGCGAGCCCCGAACCCGCGCGGCTGGTGATCGCCTGGAGCACCGGCATCGCGGCCGCGCTGATCAGCATCGCGTTAGCCCTGGCCAGCTGGGGGATGCAGAACGCGAACTTCTACCGCACGCGCGCGGAGAAGGCCGACGGCGCCACCGCGAAGCTCGCCGACAAAACGCTCCCCGCGCTGGTCACCCGGCTGCGGTCCGGGTCCTCGGTGGACACCGCGCTCAGCGAGATCGACCACCCGCGCAACCCGACCCACCAGCGCATCCTGCGCACCCTCGGCCAGGAGATCGGCAACGGGGAACGCTCCCGCGCCGCCGCCATGCTGGCGTGCGCGAACGCCGCGGGCCGGATGCAGGCGCTGTCGACGAACATGCTCGCCAGCCTCCGCGAGATGGAGGAGCGGCACGACGAATCCGTGCTCGGCGACCTGCTCGAACTCGACCACACCACCGCGCAGGCCGGCCGCCTCGCGGACAGCATCGCGGTCCTCACCGGTGCCCGCTCCGGCCGCCGCTGGACCAAGCCGATCAAGATGGAGAGCATCCTGCGCGGCTCGGTCGGCCGCATCGCCGCCTACAAGCGGGTCCGGCTGCACTCCACCAGCACCATCGCCATCGTCGGCTACGCCGCCGAAGGCGTGATGCACGCGCTGGCGGAGCTGATGGACAACGCCACCAGCTTCTCCCCGCCGTCCGAGCTCGCGCACGTCTACGTCGAAGAGGTCCACTCCGGTGTCGTCGTCACCATCGAGGACGGCGGCCTGGTGATGAGCGAGGCGGCGATGAAGCGCGCCGTGCACGCCGTCGGCTCCGAACCGCTGGACCTCACCAAGCTCAACGGCACCCGGCTCGGCCTCGCCGTCGTCGGCTGCCTCGCCCGCAAGCACGGGCTCACCGTCTCGTTCCGCCCGTCCTCGCGCGGTGGCACCGGCGTCGTCGTGATGATCCCGCGCAAGCTGATCACCCAGCCGCGCAAGCAGGAGGAGATCACGCTGCCGAGCCGCAGCGTCGGCGTCACCCCGCGGCCCGCGCAGCTGAGCTCCGTCCCCAGCGGGGGCACCACCACCGCCACCGGAACGCTGCCGCGGCAGGACGTCGCCACCGACACCCGCACCGCCGACACCGCCGACCGACGGGAGCCGACCGTGCAGAACCTGCCCAAGCGCCGCCGCGGCGAAACGCTCGCGGCCGCGGCACCGTCCCTGGCGGCCGGACCCGAGGACGAGACCACCAAGAAACCCGCCCCGTCCCGGCCGCGGCCGAACGCGGGCGCCCGCTTCGGCGCGTTCCGGCAGGCGAGCCGGCCCAGCGACGGCTCGCAGTCCGACGACGCGCGCTGATCGACCTGCCGACGAAAGAAGGAATGGAGGCAGGGGCGACCGGCCACGCCGGGAACCCCGACATCTCGATGAACAACGACCACAACCTCGACTGGTTGCTGGAGAACCTGCTGGGACGCACTCCAGGCGCCAAGCACGCCCTCGTGCTGTCCAAGGACGGCCTGAAGGTCTGCCACTCCCCCGGGCTCAGCAACGACCAGGCCGACCAGCTCTCCGCGATCGCCTCCGGCATCCAGAGCCTGTCCTACGGCGCCTCCGTCGAGTTCGGCGACGGCAGCGGCGGCGTCCGGCAGTCCATGACCGAGTTCCACGGCGGCCTGCTGTTCATCGTCGAAGCCGGTGAAGGCGCGCACCTCGCCGTGCTCGCCGACGAGGAAGCCGACGTGGGCGTCATCGGGCACAACATGAACGAGCTCGTCGAGCAGATCGGCGACTACCTCAGCGCTCCCCCGCGCCAGGCCCAGCCGAGCGGGTTGTCATGACCTGGCGGCCCCTCCACAACGAAGATCCGGACCGGCTCTACACCGTGACCGGGGGACGCAGCAGCGCGAACGAAGAGTCGCTGGACCTGGTCACGCTCATCGTCAGCGAGTGCGACCCGGCCCCCGGCATGCAGTCCGAGCACATCCGGATCCTGCACATGTGCAAGCAGCCGATGGCGGTCGTGGAGATCTCCTCCCACCTGGGCATGCCGGTCGGGGTGGTGAAGATCCTGCTGTGCGACCTGCTCGACACGAACCGGATCACGGCCCGCCACCCCACCTCCGCGCCGTCCGGCCGCAGGCAGGCGCAACTCCCCGACCCCGACATCTTGAAGCAGGTTCTCGTTGGACTCCACAAGCTCTGACCCCACGAGCCGGCCGCTGCGCAGCACCGCCAGCGACGGGCTCAAGATCGTCATCGTCGGCGGCTTCGGGGTCGGCAAGACGACCATGGTCCGCTCGGTCAGCGAGATCCGTCCGCTGAGCACCGAGGAGACCATGACCCAGGCGAGCCTGGGCATCGACGACTCGACCGCGGTGCGGGACAAGACCACCACCACGGTCGCGTTCGACTTCGGCCGCATCAGCTTGGACGCCGAGCGGGTGCTGTACCTGTTCGGCGCCCCCGGGCAGCAGCGGTTCTGGTTCCTCTGGGACCGGTTGTTCTCCGGGACGCTCGGCGCGGTCGTGCTCGTCGACACCCGGCGCCTGGAGGACTCCTGGTACGCGATCGACCGGCTGGAGCACCACGGCATGCCGTTCATCGTGGCGCGCAACAACTTCGGGGAGCAGGACCACGACCTCGAAGCGGTGCGCGACGCGCTGTCGCTGCCCGCGCACATCCCGCTGATCGACTGCGACGCGCGGGACCGGACGTCCAGCAAGAACGTGCTCATCGAACTCGTCAACCACCTCTACGCGCTGGCCACCGCGCCCGCAGGGGCGAGACCATGAGACCGGCCGACCCCGGTACCGCCGACCGGCCGGGCTGCCCCGTGCGGCACGACGGCACCGTCGCGCTGCACGGGCCGCAGTTCACCGAGGACCCGGCCGGGCTGTACCGGCGCATGCGCGCCGAGCACGGCCCGGTCGTGCCCATCGAACTGGAAGGCGGGGTGCCCGCCTGGTTCGTCGGCGACTACCGCGAGATCAACGAGGTGTGCGGCGATCCGCGGGTGTTCGCCCGCGCGCCGCACCGCTGGCGGCACTGGGACCGGGTCCCGGAGGGCTGGTCGCTGCTGCCGTACGTCGCCGCCCAGCCCTCCATGGGCTTCACCGAAGGCGACGAGTACCGCACCAGGGTCGAGATCTTCGCCGACGTGCTGGGCGGGTACGACCAGTTCGAGCTGCAGGCGCACTGCGAGCAGCACGCCGACCGGCTCATCGACGCCTTCGCCACCGGCGGCGAAGCCGAGCTGATCGCGCAGTACGCCGACGCGCTGCCGCTCTACGTGCTGGCCCAGGTGTGCGGGGTGGCGCCGGAGCAGACCGAGGGCCTGGTCCACGACATGACCGGCTCCATCGGCGGCGGGGACAGCACCGCCGCGCTGGACCGCATCGTGCGGCGGATGCACTCGATGGTCGCGGCCAAGCGGGAGAACCCCGGGCCCGACCTCACCAGCCGGATGCTGCGGCACCAGGACCGCGTCACCGACGAGCAGATCGCCTACGACATGCTGATCACGATGACCGCCGGGCACCTGACGGTGGCGCACTGGATCGGCAACACGATGCGGTTGATGCTCACCGACGAGCGGTTCGCGATCGGCCTCGCCGGGGGCAGGCGGTCGGTCGGGCAGGCGCTCAACGAAGTGCTCTGGGAGGAGACCCCCACCCAGAACTACATCGGGCGCTACGCCACCCAGGACGTCCAGCTCGGCGGCAGGCTCATCCGGGCCGGGGACATGCTGGTGCTGGGGCTGGCCGCGGGCAACACCGACCCGCGGATCCGGCCCGGCTCCTACGCCGACTCCGTCGGCAACAACGCGTTCCTGTCCTTCGGCATCGGGGACCGCGGCTGCCCCCACCCGGCACCGGAGGTCGCCGAGACGATCGCCCGCGCCGGCATCGAAGTGCTGCTGGACCGGCTGCCCGACATCCGGCTCGCGGTGCCGCCCGGCGAGCTCCGGTGGATCCCCTCGGTGTGGATGCGGGGACTCACCGCGCTGCCCGTGCGGTTCAGCCCGAGCTACGTCGTCGGCGCCTGAACCGGCGCGCCCGGTGGATCGGCCGACGTCCACCGGTCGCGGCAAGACCGAGGATGCCGTCACCCGTCGTCGGCAACGGCCGCTCGCCGCGCGAGCCGGGCCGACGTCACCTGACGACATCCGGTGATCCGACCTCGACCGGGCCGGACCAGGCCCGGTCGTGCACCGGAGATCAGGCCACTCCCTGTCCGAACGGAAACCCGGGAGCTTCATCCCCATGACCGACCCAGACATCTGGCCCACGACCGACCCGAGCCCGAGCGGCTGCCCGGTCGGCCGGGAGCCCATCGCCCTGCACGGACCCCGGTTCCAGCAGAACCCGTCGCAGCTGTACCGGCAGATGCGCAACGACTACGGGCCCGTCGCGCCGGTGCGCCTCGAAGGGGACGTGCCCGCCTGGCTCGTGCTCGGCTACCGCGAGATCCACCAGGTGGAGAACAACCCCGAGCTGTTCGCCCGCGACACCCGCCGCTGGAACGCCTGGGACAAGGTGCCGGAGAACTGGGGGCTGATGGCGTTCGTCGGCTACCAGCCCTCGCTGATGTTCACCGAAGGCGACGAGCACCGCCGCCGCACCGGCGCCATCGGCGAATGCCTCGAAGCCGTCGACCAGTTCGAGCTGCGCAACATCTGCGAGCAGATCGCCGACGAGCTCATCGACGGCTTCGCCGGCGGTGGCGAAGCGGACCTGATGGCGCAGTTCGCGCACCCGATGCCGCTGCGCGTGATGGCCCGCCTCTTCGGCCTCGGCGACGACGAGGCCGGGGCGCTCATGCAGGACCTCACCGACACCGTCGCCAGCGACGACGGCGTCGGAGCCTACCAGCGCATCCAGGACCGGATGCAGCGGCTCGTCAAGCGCAAGCAGGAGAACCCCGGCGCCGACCTGCCGTCCCGGCTGCTGGTGCACCCGGCGGGCATGACCGAGGAAGAGATCCTGCAGGACCTGCTGGTGGTGCTCACCGCCGCGCAGCAGCCCGTCGCCTACTGGATCGGCAACGCCATCCGGCTGATGCTCACCGACGAGCGGTTCGCGGTCACCCTCTCCGGGGGCAGGCGGTCGGTCGGGCAGGCGCTCAACGAAGTGCTCTGGGAGGACACGCCCACCCAGAACTTCATCGGCCGCTTCGCCTCCCGGGAGACCGAGCTCGGCGGCCAGCGCATCCACACCGGGGACATGCTGGTGCTCGGCTTCGCCGCCGCCAACACCGACCCGCAGGTGCGGCCGGACGCCTACTCCGACTCCATCGGCAACAACGCGCACATGTCCTTCGGACACGGCGAGCACGGCTGCCCGCACCCGGGGCCGGAGATCGGCGCGGTGATCTCGCGGATCGCCATCGAGGTGCTGCTGGACCGGCTGCCGGACGTGGTGCTGGCCGCCAACCCGGACGCGCTGGTGTGGCTGCCGTCGGTGTGGATGCGGGGGCTCCAGGCCCTGCCAGTCCAGTTCAGCCCCAGCGACACGGTCAGCGCCTGAGACCTCTTCCGCTCGTTCTGCGGAGTGAAGCAGGTGGCGGAACCTCAGCGGGATTCTCACTGCGGAATCCTTTTCCCAAGTGGCTCCGCCACGAGGGAAAAAGCTGTCCTCGCGAGAATCCCGCTGAGAACCCGCGGGTGGTCCTGTTGCTCGGGTGGTCTCTGCTCAGCGGCTTCGCCGCTGATGAGGACGAGGAACAGGCACGACGGTGTCCGGTTCGATGTGCCCGTCCGGCAGGTGAACGGCCCATCGGCCCGAGCGGTTCGGGTGGGTGGGCCGTTCGGCTGATCCGCGGGCCGGGCTCAGGCGGGCGTGAAGACGACGGGGACCGACTCGGGGCCGCGGGTGAACACGCCCTGCTCCGGCGGGTCGAAACCCGGGGCCAGCCGCGCGTCCGGCATCGCGTCCAGCAGGTCGTTGATGCCGATCTCGATCTCCGACTTCGCCAGCAGCGCCCCCACGCAGAAGTGCCTGCCCAGGGCGAAGGACAGGTGGTCGGCGGCGGCGGTGAACGCGGTGCGGGCGGGCAGGTCCTCGCGGAACACGTCGAAGCGCTCCGGGTTCGCGTAGTGCTCCTCGTCCCGGTTCGCCGCGCCGATCAAGCAGGTGAGCGTGCTGCCCTTCGGCACCACCCCGCCGCTGAGCTCCACGTCCTCCGCGGGCTGCCGCATGATCATGTGCACCGGCGGGGAGTAGCGCAGCGTCTCGGCGAACGCCTGCGGGACCAGCTCGCGGTTCTCCCGCACGGCCGCCAGCTGCTCCGGGTGCCGCAGCAGGTTCAGGAACATCGCGGCGATCGCCTTGTCCGTGGTCTCGCCGCCCGCGGCGAGCAGCAGGCTGCAGAACGCCTTGATGTCCTCGTCGCTCATCTTCGTGCCGTCGATCTCGGCGGTGCACAGCGTGGAGAGCAGGTCGTCGCCCAGGTTCTCCCGGCGTTCCTGGATCACCGGGATCATGTACTCGGCGAACTCCTCGCGGGTCCGCATGCCCGACTCGATCACGTCCGGGTCCTGGCTCAGGTTCCCCAGGAACGCGATGATCGACGTGTACCAGCCCTGGAAGCGGCCCCGGTCCTGCTCGGCCAGGCCCAGCATGTCGGCGATCACGTTGATCGGGAACTTCGTCGCGTAGTCCGCGACCAGGTCGACCCGGCCGGTGCCGCGGAACTCGTCGATCAGCGCGCGCGAGTTGCGCTGGATCACCGGAAGGAACTTCTCCTGCAGCTCGCTGCCCCGGAACGCCGGCGCTACCAGTGCGCGGCGCACCGCGTGCTCCCGGCCGTCCAGCTGCAGGATGGTGCGCCCGTGCACCGGTTCCAGCTGCCAGTCGTAGTTCTGAGTGGTGAACACCGGCTCGCGGAAGGCCCGCTTCACGTCCGCGTAGCGGGAGATGATGTAGCTCTGGGTCGGTTCGTGCCACAGCAGCGGGAAGTCATCTCGCAGCACCTGGTACGACGGGTTGGGGTCCCGGGCGAAATCCGGGGACAGGATGTCTGGAGCTTTTTCTGCCGCGGTCATGCTGCTCCCTCTGTGATGCATTGCAAACCCGATCAGGCTAGGCAGCAGAACCGGAACAGGTCCAGTAGATGATCTTGACTTGACCCGGAGAGCGCAACGCACTGGGCCGAAGGTGGGCGTCGATCCCGCTGCCTGCTGCGTTCGGTTGCCACCACCTGATCCGCCGAGCGCAACGCGAGTGCATCGATGCACACAACCGTTCGCCATCCCGGCCGCACCGCTGGTTCCGCGCCAGACGAGCGATCTGTTGCAACCAACGGCTGCAACGATGCTCATCGCCGCCGGCCGCGGCTGTGACGTGCATCGTCCGGCCCTCCTCCCCGCACCCCCGCGCGTGCGACCCTGGCGAACGCAAGACGTCGCAGAACGCCCAGGGACCCGCAGCACGGGCCTTGAGGAAGAAGGACGGTCGAAGATGACTGCTGCACCGCAGCCTGCCCAAGGCGAGACAGCCGCCCCGTACGGGAGCACCCCGGCCCGGCGCCGCGTCCGCATCCACCACCTGCAACAGCTCAAGGAGCGCGGCGAGAACTGGCCGATGCTCACCTCCTACGACATGTACACCGCGCGGATCTTCGACCAGGCCGGGATCCCCGTGCTCCTGGTCGGCGACTCGGCGGCCAACAACGTCTACGGCTACGAGTCCTCGCTACCGGTGACCGTCGACGAACTGCTGCCGCTGGTCCGCGCCGTCACCGGCGCCGCCGAACACGCCCTCGTCGTCGCCGACCTGCCGTTCGGCTCCTACCAGGCCTCGCCCGAGCAGGCGCTCGGCACCGCGGCCCGCTTCATGAAGGAAGGCCGCGCCCACGCCATCAAGCTCGAAGGCGGCAAGCGCTACGCGGCCCAGGTCGAGGCGCTCGTCTCCGCGGGCATCCCCGTCATGGGGCACATCGGCTTCACGCCGCAGAGCGAGCACGGCCTCGGCGGCTACCGGGTGCAGGGACGCGGCGACCAAGCCGCCGAACTGCTCGCCGATGCCCGCGCGCTGCAGGAGGCCGGCGCGTTCGCCGTCGTCCTCGAAATGGTGTCCGCCGACGCCGCCAAGCAGGTCACCGCCGAACTCGACATCCCCACCATCGGCATCGGCGCCGGGCCGGACACCGATGCGCAAGTGCTGGTGTGGACCGACATGGCCGGGATGAACACCGGGCGCACCGCGCGCTTCGTCAAGCGGTACGCCGACCTCGGCGGCACCCTCGCCGACGCGGCGAGCCGCTTCGCCGACGAGGTCCGCGGCGGGTCGTTCCCGGCGGCGGAGCACTCCTTCAACTGACCCCGCGGTGGGAGTGAACGGACCGTTCGTCCAGCTCTATCGGACGAACGGTCCGTTCACTCAATGCGCGCGGTGGGCCAGGACGTCCGCGTGGCACTGCTCCGGTGCGCACCAGCACCCCAGCGCGCGCCCGTTGAGCTCGCCCTGCCGCAACCGCCGCAGCAGTTCCGGCTGCTCGTCGAGCCACTGCTCGTAGTGCTGCACCATCGCCGCCCGGTCCTGCCTCGCCTCCTTGACGAACGGGCTCGCGAAGTCCGAGGCGGGCCACGAGTGGCGCGGCCCGGAATGACCCACGTAGGTCAGCAGGCCCTCCCGTTCCAGCCACGGCAGCAGGTGCCGGTGCGGCCCGTTCTTGCGGACGTTGACCACGGTGGCGCGGCCGTCGAGCAGCTGGCTCGCGCGCTCCCGCTCGTCATCGGTCCACTTCGCCGCCTCCTGGGGCAGCTGGGCAGGCAGTTTCGACATCGCCGCTCACCCCCTGGCGCTCGGGTTTCCGCACGGCCGGCCGCTCACACGTCGGTGATGCGGATCCCGGCGTGCGCCTGGTAGCGCCGGTTGATCGCGATGAGGTTCGCGGTCAGCGCCTCCACTTGGTGGGCGTTGCGCAACCGGCCGCCGAAGAGACCGTGCACCCCGGGGATCACGTCGGCGAGACCGCGCACCACGTCGGTGGCCTCGCGGTCGTCGCCGAGCACCAGCACGTCGAGGTCGACGTGGTCCACCGACAGGTCCGCCAGCGTCACCGCCGAGACGTGGTGGAACGCGGCGGTCACCCGCGACTCCGGCAGCAGCGCGGCGGCCTGCTGGGCGGCGCTGCCCTCCGGCACGTCCAGCGCGAACGGCCCCTGCTTGTCGAAGCCGAGCGGGTTCACGCAGTCCACGACGATCTTGCCGGCGAGCGGTTCGCGCAGCGCCGCCAACGTGTCGGCGTGCGCGTCCCACGGCAGCGCGGCCAGCACGATGTCGGCCGCGGCCGCGCAGGCCGCGTTGTCCTCGCCGCTGACCTGCCCGCCGGAGATCTCGGCGATCTCGCGGGCCGCGTCCTGGGCTCGCTCGGCCTTGCGCGAGCCGATCACCACGCGCAGGCCCGCCGCGGCCCACCGGATCGCCAGCCCCCTGCCCTGCGCGCCGGTGCCTCCGAGCACACCGACGGTCATCTCGCGCACCTCAGCCACGACGGGCCTCCTCGTTGTCACCTTGCGACGCTGCCCTTCCACGATCCGCATCCGGCGGACCCGGCGCTAGACGGGCCCGCTGTGCTCATGCCCACTGAACGCGCCCACCCTCTCGAACCCGATCTCACCCGTTCGCACTACCCCCGGGAAGTGGATCTAGGTCCAAGTCGCGCTTCCCCGGCGGCTACCCGCGCGGTGCGGTCCGCACTCGGCGGGCGGAGCGCGGCCCCGATCAGGCGGTGGTGAAGGTGACCTCGCGGCGGTGCGGATCGGCCCGGGTGAGGCGGACCCGGATGCGCTGGCCCTCGGTGAGGTCGTCCCCCGCGCAACGCGCGATCACCGGCGGCTCGGCGATGAACACCTCACCGTCGCCGGAACCGGTCCGCAGCACCGTCGCCGGGAACACCGAGCCCACCTCGCCGGCCAGCGACCACGCCTGCGCCTGCGCGAGGCACGCCCGCTCCACCTGCGTCGCCACCCGGTCCGACGAGCCCATCGCGGACGGCAGCGCGGGCAGCGCCTCCCGCACCCACTCCGGTACCGGTGAACCCGAGCTCACCGCCAGGCACACCTCGGCGCCGTAGCGGTCCACCAGGCGCCGCAGCGGCGCCGTCACGTGCGCGTAGGCCGCGCCGATCCCCGCGTGCCGCGGCTTCGGCGGCGGACCCGAATCGAACGACGTGTAGCCGGCGCCGCGCAGCAGCCGCGTCGCCGCCACGTGCACCGCCAGCGCCTCCGGCCGCACCGGGTCCAGCCCGGCCAGCGCCTCCGCGGGCGGCAGGTCCTCCGGCCACTCCACGCCCAGCCGGGCCGCGGACCGGCGCAGCGCCGACACCGTCGGCGGCTCCGGGTCCGGCACCGTGCGCAGGATCCCGACCCCGGCGTCCAGCATCATCTCCGCCGCGCACATGCCGGTGAGCAGGGAGATCTCCGCGTTCCACTCCTCCACCACCAGCCGCGGCCGCAGCGCGACCCGCCAGCCGCCCGCGCCGTCCGACTCCACCTGCTGCTCCGGCAGGCCCAGTTCGATGGCACCGCGGCGCACCGCCTGCTCGCGGCGCAACCGGCCCACCACCGGCAGGAGTTCGATCGCCGGGTGCGCGACCCCGGCCCGCAGCGAGCGCTGCACCGCCTCGTAGTCCAGCTGCGCGGCGGAACGCACCCACGCCCGCCGCACCAGGACCGAGGTCGCCACCCCGTCGGAATCCAGGTCGATCGTCCACAGCACCGCCGGGCGCACCTGGTCCGGCAGCAGGCTCGCCGCGCCCTCCGACAACAGCGTCGGGTGCAGCGGCACGTTCCCGTCCGGCAGGTACAGCGTCTGGCCGCGGCGGCGCACCTCCGCGTCCAGCGCCCCGCCGGGACGGACGAAGGCGGCCACGTCGGCGATCGCGTACTGCACGCGGAACCCGGTGCCGCGGCGGGCCAGCAGCACCGCCTGGTCCAGGTCCTTCGCGCCCACCGGGTCCACCGTGACCAGCGGGAGCTCGGTGGCGTCGACCCGGTCGGCCTCCAACACGGGTTGCGCGACGTTCTGCTCCACCTCGCCCAGCGCGGCGGTGGGGAACTCGGCGGGGAGCCCGAAGTCGGCGCGGACGGCGGCGAAATCGCACCCGTCGGCGGAGCGGCGCGGCCGCGGCGTGCGGCCGGCCCCGAGATCGGGGGCTGCGACGGCATCGGTACCACCCCGTGGTGCCCGCGCCGCCGTAGTCATCGGAGCTCAGTCCCCCTCGGACCAGCGGCGATCGGCTTCGTCGGCGGCCTCGGTGCGCTCCTTCGCCAGCTCCAGCGCGTGCTCGGCCGCGGCGCGATCCGCGTAGGGCCCCAGCCGGTCGGCGGCGCGGCATCCCGCGGCGGGCTCGACCTGCTGATGCTTCAGGCAGAAGTACCAACCATCCCGGGCCATGCGTCGAGCCTCGCACGCGGAACCGCTCCGTGTCACGCCTCCGGACGGCGCACCCGATCCGGTCACCACGCACCCGGCCCGGTCACCACGCGGGCGGCGGTGGCGCGCCCGGCCCGATCACCACGAGGGGCGGGCGGACCCGGTCACCACGCAGGAGGCGGCGGGGCGCCCGGTGCGGGCGGGGGACCCGGGTGGTGCCCGGCCGGATTCGTGCGCTGCGGTATCGGGTCCAGGCAGGACACCAGCACCTGCTGGCTCTCCGGGTTCTCGATGCGGCGGCCGTCGCGCATCCGGTACTCCAGCTCGCCGCTGTCGCCGACCTCCACGGTGCAGCCGACCTCGGCGAGCTGGTCGTCGTCGAGGTCCACCAGCCGCTCGTACCGGGACGGCACCACCCGGTACACCGGCCACTGCAGGTGCCCGAAGGCCTGGTGGAACTCGGCGAGCAGGTGGCGCATGTGCTGCTGCCAGGGCAGCGGCATCGATTCCGCCAGCGAGCGCGGCAACACCGCGTACCCGGCGTCGACCCCGTGCCCGGCGCGGGAGAGGTAGTCGCCCAGCGGCGTGCTCGACGCCGGAGGTGCCGAACGCCTCGGAATGGGGTCTGGGGTGAACATGCTTCCTCCCGGAGTAGGACACACCGCGGGACTCGCACCGCTCGGCGGTGGTCGTCCCGCGCACGCGGCGGGGCGGGCCGCGGACCCGCGCGCCGCCAGGCCGGGCCGGCGAACGGCCCGAGACCAAGATTGCCACAGCGGACCGCCGCGATCAGCGGTCCGACGGCCCACCGGAGATCGTGTCGCAGCGCGATCCTCCCGTCACCGCGCGTGCCGGCCCGGATGCTCCCGGACCGGCTACACCGGCTGCCGCACCGGGGTCTCCTCCGGGCGTCCGCCGGGTCCGGTCTCCGGGACGCCCGGCTGCTCGCCGCCCGGCGCGGGCTGCACGGTGGGCTGCGCGGCCGGGGCGGGCTCGTCCGCGGCGGGGCGCACCACCATCGGCAGCAGCTCGCCGCCGTCCCACAGCTCGGTGCGCTCCACCGACTCGCCGGGCTGCGGCGCGTGCAGCACCTCGTTGTCGCCGAGGTACAGCGCCACGTGGTGGATCGCCCCCGGCTCCCGGCCCGCACCCCAGAACACGAGGTCGCCGGGCTGGGCCTGGTTCAGCGGGACGTGCGCGCCGCCCTCGGCGTACTGCGACCGGGAGTACTTCGGGATGGTCACCCCGGACTCCTTCCAGGCCATCTGCGTCAACCCGGAGCAGTCGAACGAGTCCGGCCCCGCCGCGCCCCACACGTACGGCTTGCCGATCTGCTGGTCGGCGAAGCTGATGGCCTTCGTGGCCAGCACCCCGGCCGCGGGCAGGTTCTCGCAGCCGCTGAACCCGGACACGTTGCCCTCGACGCTGACCAGGTGCGCCGCCAGCGGCTCCCACTCGTGGTAGCGCAGCGGATAGGCGGAGCGCTCCACGCGCTGCGCGGCGGTGCCCGGCTGCAGCTGCTCCCAGCCGGGGATGTCCAGCAGCACGTCGTAGAACTTGTTGATCTGGTACTCGACGTTGGTGACCTGCGCGACGCTGCCCCAGCCCATCGACGGCCGCATCTGGAAGATGCCCAGCGAGTCCCGGTCGCCGTAGGTCAGGTTCGACAGGTTCGACTCGGTCTTGCCCGCCTGGATGGCGATCTGCCACGCCCGCGGCGGCAACTTCCGCTGCTGACCGATCTTGATGATCTCCTTGGCGATCAGCACCGACTCCTGGTCGAGGCTGCCCGCGTCCCGCTCCCCGCGGCCCGCGCCGTCCCCGGACGGGCCGAGGCCCGAGCTGCACTCCGACCAGCTCTGCCCGCCCTGCATGCCGGAGAGCACGACCACGAACGCGCCCAGCCCGACCAGTCCGGCGAAGCCGGACAACACCACGACCGCGACCAAGAGTTTCCGCATGTCAGCTCACCTTGTTGTAGCCGGAGACGCGCCATCCCTGCTCGGTTCTCATCACGTCGACCTCGATGTCCCCGGCGTCGGTGGGCAGCCGGGCCGCGATCGAATTGGCGGTGGAGCTCAGCGGGACCGCAGGCCCGGTGATCCGGGTGGACGGCACGTTCGCCGGGTCCACCGAGGTCATCACCGTGATGAACTCGTCGGTCGTGTAGGGCCGCAGCGACTCCACCCACTTCCCGGCGGGGGTGCCCGGCGGGTGGGTGGCCCACTTGGCGCCCCACGCCTCCACCACGTGCAACCCGGCCGGGTCGGCCGGTGCCGGCGCGGGCGGCGTGTTCGGCACCGAGATCGTCGGTGGCGCGGGAGTCGGGCTCGCCGGCGCCGGAACCGCCTGGTGCTGCTCGGTGCCGCCCGACGGGTCGCGGTAGTTCCGCGAGGGCGGTGGCTCCGGCAGCATGATCCCGATGGTGGTGGCCGCGGCCGCCAGCACGATCACCGCGGTCACCAGGTGCTTCGGCGAGCGCAGCGGCCAGCCCCACAACCTCCGGTAGACCGCGGCGCGTCCCCGATGCGTCCGGATCGGCATGGCCCGTTCCCCTTCACCCGGCCGGTCGGGTTCGCGCCCGCCCGGCCCGCTGCAGCTGTCGAATCACCGGTCGCGGCCGATCAGTCCCCATCGGCCACCTCCAAGCCCCGGGACGGCCGGTACACCACGTACACCGGCTTGCCCGCGACCACTTCCATGTCCGCGCGGCGCGGCGCGGTCGGCTCCGCCGGGGAGGGGATCGGGGAGCTGTCCGCGCGGGACGGCACCAGCACCGGCTCCTCCTCCCGCCGGTCCCACGAGGCATCCGCGACGGGCGCGGTGTCCACGACGCGGCTCGGCCTGCCCTCCGGCAGCGCCGCCGCCGGGCCACCGGGTCGCCGGGACTCGGCGGGACCGGAGGCGGGCAGCGCGGGCGAACCCGCCCCGCCGCCGGTCGGCGAACCGCTGCCGGGCAGCGCCGCCCACGGGCCGCCCTGCCGGTCCAGGCGCTGCGCCGTCACCGACATCGTCTGGTGGTCGGCCTCCGGGCGGGTGTGGCGCCTGCCGCGCTGCCCGGCCGGGTCCGGCGGCGGCGCGTCCGGGTCGGATTCGCGCACCTGCTCCCAGAAGTCGCCGCTCGGATCGTCGGCGGACCTGCGGCCGCGGAACCGGCCGAGCACGCCGCGGGCCTGCGCCACCCCGCCGGAACCACCGATCGAGAGCTGCACCATCTGCCCCATCCGGCGGACCGGTTTCCCGACCATGATGAACACGATCGTCACCAGCCCGGCCAGCAGGATCTGCGTCAGCACCGGGAAACCGCGCAGCGGGTTGAAGATCCACGCCAGCACCCAGGTGTGCAGCCCGGCCATCGCCGCGATCACCAGCACGTTGAGCATCGCCGCCCCGCCCACGCGGCCCACCGCCCGCAGGATCTGGTGGTTGAGCAGCGCCACCAGGCCGATCAGCGGCCCGGCCAGGATCAGCACCCGCAGCAGCACCTGCGCCAGCAGGATCGCCGCCTTCGCCATCAGCTGGAACGAGGCGAACGCGAGGCTCTGCACCAGCGACAGCATCCCCGCGCCGACGCGGCTGCCGTCCTTGCCCTGGAAGTAGCCGTAGGCGCTGGTCGTGCTGAGCTGCCCGGCGACGTTGGTGAACGCCGTCTCCTTCGGCGTCGACGGCCCCGCGTCGGCCCCGGCCGCCACCTCCTGCTTCGTCCACGCCTGGGCGCGCAGCAGCTCGCGGCCGTACTGCTCGGCCTGCGGGGTGTCCGGCGAACCGAACTCGCCGCGCAGCCAGTTCCGGTAGACCACCTGGTGGTGCAGCACGGTCGGCAGCGTGTTCGCCTCGTCCACCCCGACCTGCTGGAGGAATCCGGCTTGCACCGCCGATGTCCCGGTGATCACCACCTCGTCCAACGCGTGCGTGTAGATCATCGGGGTCAGGTAGGTGGCGGAGGCGAACCACAGCCCGGCCAGCGCCCACATGGTGCGCTTGCCGATCGAGGCCAGGTCGCCCTGCCAGATGTAGCGGAACAGCAGCACGGCCAGCACCAGCGCCGCCACCCCGAACCACGGGGTGAACACGCTGTCGTAGAGCGCGACCGTGCCGGTAGCGATCAGGTCGTCCAGCGGGCCCATCAGCTCGCCGTTGAGCAGCGCGTAGTGCAGCCCGTTGGTCGCGCCCACCAGGTTCTTCGAGACGTTGAACAGCTCGTTGCCCAGCCAGGTGTCGACCAGCGCGTTCGGGTTCATCACGCCCTGCGGCCCGCAGCCGAGCCCGTAGGTGTGCCACACCAGCCCGGCGTAGCCCACCTCGTCGTAGGCGGTGCCCGGCTGACCGGAACCCAGCGGCGCCGGGTCGATCGCGCCGACCATGCCGGAACCGGGGCGCTCCGGGCTCGGCGGCTCCGAGCAGTCCAGGCTCTGCGCCGAGGCCGGAGCCCCGATCAGCGCCTGGATGGCGACGAGCGCGCCCACCAGCAGCACCGCCGAGCGGCGGCCGCGGGCGCGCTGCGCCGGGAGCCGCCGGGCGCGCCGGGGCAGCACTCGTTTCGCGGCCCGCACCACCGCCACGATCACCGCCGCCATGATCGTGGGCGCGACCAGCGCGCTCACCGCACTTCGTCTCCGCCTCGACCGGGCCGCTGCTGCGCGCGCTCGGTGCCGACCGTGCGTTCCTCGCCCGGCCCGATGCCGACGGATTCGAGCTCGAACTCGTCGAAGCCCTCGATGTCGTCGGCGTAGTCGTCCTCGGGCACGTGCGGTGGCGAGGGCAGCGGCGGGGTGTCGGAGTTCGCCGCGCCCTCCGCCCCGGGCAGCGCCCGCAGGTCCTGCTCGGACTCCGAGCTCGCCGGGGTGGTGTCCAGCGCCTCGCGCAGGTGCTCCAGGTGCGGTCCGCCGAAGTCGATCCGGATCCGCTCCACGCCGCCCGCACCGTCGCCGAAGATGAACTGCCGCGGCGCCCGGTCCCGCTCGGTGCTGCCGCGCGCCGGGCCGGGCTTGCGCCCGAGGGCGGACACGACCTGCTCGTAGCCGGCGCCCACCGGGACCTTCAGCAGCCGCAGCGCGTCCGACTGGGCCTGGTCGTCGTCGAGCCTGCCGACGAACACCGAGTCCAGCAGCGACACGAAGCCCTGGATGCGCAGGAAGTCCGCCGGGATCTGGCTGGACAGCAGCACGCGGACGTTCCACTTCCGGGAGTCGCGGGCGAACCGGTTCATCAGCACCCGGCCCGTCGGCACCTCGGACAGGAAGAACGCCTCGTCGATCCAGACGCCCTTGCGCTCGTTCTTCGGCCGCTCGTACACGGAGCGCTGGGTCAGCCACGCGGCCAGGTTCAGCATCTCCACGCCGAGGGCTTCGGCGTCGGTCCAGTGCTCGCGACCGACACCGTCCTTCGGCAGCGTCAACCCGGCCATGGTGAGCACCGTCAGCCGGTCCTCGCGGGTCTCCGAGTACGGGTCGGCGTCGGCCTCGGGGATCAGCAGCGACATGCGCTCCCGGATCTCGTCGAGGAAGTCGGCGACGACCACCGCGTGCTCGTGGTGCTCGGACGCGTCGCGGCGCAGCGCCTCGAACACCATCCCCGGGTGCGCGTCGGGACGTCCGCCGACGGCGCGCACCGCGCGCAGCAGCACGATCCGGGTCTGCGGCAGCCGCGCCACCTCGTAGGGCAGCAGGCCGGTGAGCACGTCCAGCACCAGCCGTCGCCGGGTCGCCGCCGACAGGGCGCGTTCGCGCCGCCAGCTGCGCTCCGGGTCGTCCTCGTCGACGAAGTGCTCCAGCTGCGGCTCCGCCACCACCCGGTACGGGTTGAGGATGCCGGGCTGGGCGTTGAGCAGGTTGATCGGGCGCGCGTAGGGCCGCAGCTCCGGCAGCTTGCACAGCTCCGCCAGCGGACCCGACGGGTCCAGCAGCGTCCAGTGCGCCCCGGCCCGCAACGTCTTGTAGACGGTGCCGCCGCCGAGGAACGACTTGCCGCCACCGAGTCCGGCGACCATCGCGGTCAGGCCCGAGGCGTCCCGCACCTCCTGCGCCATCCACGGGTCCCAGGCCACCGGGCGCCGCGTCGCCGTGCAGGTCTCGCCGAGCAGGATGCCGCGGCGGTCGCCGACCTCCGCGGTCGCCTGCGGCACCGAGGACGCCGCCCACACCACCGAGCCGCGCCGCATGTAGGCGCCGGAGGCCAGCTGCTCACCGGGGATGAACTCGCGGGCCATCGCGTACTGCGCCTCGGGGTGCTCGATGGCGACCTTCGGCTTGTACAGGTCCAGGATCTGCTGGGCGAGCCGCAGCGCGTCCCGCTCCGTCGGCCCGGACACCGCCAGCCGCCACCACGAGCGGACCCGGGTGGCGAGCGCGGTGAACCCGGTGCTCATCTCGTCGTCGATCTCCAGCACCCGGCCCGCCTGGCGGGCCAGCGAGGTCGGCGGCTCCAGGCCGTGCTCCTCGGTGTAGTGCCGGACCTGCGAGCGCACCTTGTTCATCTGGCGCTGCAGCTCGCCGCCCACGTCCTCCGGGCGGCGGACGTAGATCCGCGCGGACCACTCGACCGGCGCGGGCAGCCGGTCGGAGTGCTGGATCCACGGGTCGTCGATCTCCGGGATCTGCAGGCCGTGCGTCTGCCCCACCGTCAGCACCGCGACGTGCCGGGTGATGCCCGCGTTGGAACCGGTGCGGCCGCGCACGGTGGCGGTCGGCGAGTACGGCTCCTGGTACATGTCGGCGGCGTCGGTGAACGACGCCAGGTCCTCCGGCTCCCACTCGGCGCCGGGCACCGCGGGCAGGTTCCGCGGCGCGGGCAGGCCCAGCGAGCAGGACCGGTGCATCAGCCAGGAGATCTCCTCCGCGGTCACCGGCCGGCCGTCCAGACCGGCGGAACCGATCACCTGGTCCAGGTGCTCGATCTCGCTGTCCAGCGCGACCAGCTCGGCGTCCACCGCTTCCGGGAACACCCGGCGCAGCAGCGGGGCGGCGCGCTCCACGGCGCGGTCCACCACGTTCCGGGTCTGCACCTGGACGCCGAGGTAGACCTCCTTCTCCGCCATCGAGCGGCCCATCAGCTGCTGCTGCTCGCCGACCATGTAGTCGTCGAAGCTCAGCGCGCCGGGCACGTCCGGCAGGGCGCCGCGCGCGTTGTGCACGTGCGCCTCCGCCCACATCCGGATCGGGTAGGGCCGGCTGGTGACGCGCAGGTGCATCCACCGGCCCTGCAGCTCGGCGTACTGGCCCGCGATGGCGGCGATCAGGTCCTGGCGCTGCGAATCGGAGCGGAACGACCAGCGCTGCGGGGACAGCCGGTACCAGGCGAACACGTCCTGGCCGGTGCGCAGCAGGTGCCCGTCGATGGACCGGGCGGCGATGGACGGCGTGTAGCTCGGCAACGACTGCTCGTCGGGGAGCCTGCGGTCCTGCCGCTTCGCCTTGCCCCGCGCCCCGCCCCTGCCCTGCGGGGCGCGCTGGGGTGCGCCCGGCCCTGGGGCCTGGCGCTCACCGCCTCGACGGCGACCGAACACCGCGAACCTCCTTGCTACGCGCACGCCCGCCTGCGGACCGGGTCCGTTCCGCGGACTTCCTGGGGCGGCGGACCTGCCGGGTCGCGCCGCCGGTGGGCTGGGTCCCCTGCTGGACCCGGTTCGTCCGCCGGGTCTGCCGGGCGGGGGTGGGGCGGCCTCGCCGGGCGGACTTCTTGGCTCGTCCGGACTGCTTCTGCTTGGGCCGCGGCCGCTCGGCGCGCACCTTGAGCCGGGCGGCGCCCGCCGCACCACCGCTGCCGGTGGTGCGCTCCCGCGGCGCGGTGAGCTCACGCAACCACATCACCATCACGGCTCCCAGCGGCCGTTCGTGGGTGATCCGGGAACACACGATCCGCGTAACCAGGATCGTGAGGACGACCGCCCAACCGGTGGAGAAGAAGCCGAAGCCGATGTTCATCCGCCGTTCGATGGCCAGCACCAGCAGGAACACGACGGTCCCCACGCCCCAGGCCACGTAGCGCGCCCGCCACGGGAAGGTCGCCTTCGGCGGGCCGAGCCACACGGCGTCGACGCGGTACACCTCGTCATCGGTGCGGATCCGCACGGCTGATCACCCGTTGGTGCTGAACAGGCCGGCGATGAACGTGCCGATGTCCACGCCCGCACCGGTGACCGCGAACCCGATCAGCGCCAGCGCCACGAACACGCCCATCACGCGGCGCATGACGCCGGCGTTGTCGCCCTTGCCACCACCGAGCCACAGCAGCAGCAGCGCGACCGCGAGCAGCAGCAGTGGCAGCAGGTTGTTGAGGATCCAGCCGCGGATGCCTTCGGTCCCGAGACCAGTCTGCTGCGCCAACGGGTCGAGCGCGGCCAGCACGTGCACGTGCGCCAACGTTTCCAGCGACATGGCGGTCATCTTGTTACCCCTGGATGCGTGAAGGGTCGTCGGGCGGGTACGTCGGCCGACCGGATCTCCCCGGCGCGACGGTACGAGTAGAACATGTCATGGTCACCAGCAGTAGTGGTCGATCGAGCACCACAGATGACGTCGGCACACCGGCTCAGTCACCGAATGGGCCGATCGGGCTTGACTCGGATGGAGCAGTGCGCGCGGCGGAGCGGAAGGCGGGCACGCGCCGGATCGGGAACCACGAATCGTTCACCCTGTTGCGAGCCCCTTCCTCACGGACCGTGCACGAATCGGCCGGTCAGTGGAATTCGGCACACCTCGCCGCGGCGCACCGGAACCCGATCACCGGACATCGCGCGACGAGACCGTCGCCCGCCACCCGGACGTGATCTTGACTGCATCCAGCGTAGCGGCCGCACCGGTCACGGCCGCGATCAGGTCGCTGCACGGGCAGTGACCAGCGACCCGGTTCGGCGTCGTCGGAAATGACCGGATCCGCGCAGGCCGGGCCGCGTCGGGCGTGCACCCGCGATCGCTAGACTGGAGCCGGTGGATGAGTCGGCCGGGCGGCCGCGTCGCGGGAGACCGCGTCGAGGAAAGTCCGGACTCCACAGGGCAGGGTGGTTGCTAACGGCAACCCGGGGAGACCCGCGGGACAGTGCCACAGAGAACAGACCGCCCGACCGGTTCGCCGGACGGGCAAGGGTGAAACGGTGGTGTAAGAGACCACCAGCGCCCCGGGTGACCGGGGCGGCTAGGTAAACCCCACCCGGAGCAAGGCCAAGAGGACGCCACGGCGTCTGCGCAGGTGTTCGAGGGTTGCCCGCCCGAGCCTGCGGGTAGGCCGCTGGAGCCTGCCGGCGACGGCAGGCCGAGATGGATGGTCGCCGACCGGACGATCGCGAGATCGCCGGGAACAGGATCCGGCTTACAGGCCGACTCCTCCACCCCCTCTTCCCGTCCGGTGGAACCGGATTGACCGGATTCGCGGGCGTTGCTCTACTTCCCGGATGACCGGTGCCCGGCTGACCCGCTGCCGCTTCGTGGACTTCGCCCGCGTCGGCACCGCGCGCTGTTCCGCCTGCTGAACGATCGCCGCCACGCCCTTTCCGGCCGGATCCCGGCCGCACGCAGGAAGAACTCCCGATGCGCACCGTCGTCACCGTCGTCGCCAGCCCCCACCCCCGTTCGCGCGCGGCTGAACTGGACCGCGCCGCCGCCGACGCGCTGCGCGGCGCCGGGTTGCGGGTGCGGCGGCTGCCGCTGGAACTGCTGCCGGAATCGGCGCTGCTGGCCGGGCGCGCGGACGCCCCGGCGCTGCGCTGGTCGCGGCGGCTGCTGGAGCGCGCGGACGGGATCGCGCTGATCACCCCGACCTACGAGGTGTCCGGGAGTCCGCTGCTGCGGGCCTGGCTGGACGTGGTGCCGCCCGCGGGCGAGCGGCCGGTGCAGCCGGTGTGCCTCGGGTCCACGCAGGCCCAGTCGGGCGCGGCGGACTACGCGGTGCGGCGGCTGCTCACCGACCGCGGGGCGCGGCGGGTGGCCCCGGCGTGCTTCCTGTTCGACAGGTGGCTCACCGCGGGCGACGACGGCTGGGAGTGGGACCAGCGCGCCACGGCTCGCCTCACCGGCGCCCTCACCGCCTTCGCCGACGACCTCGCGGGCGCTCCCGCCGCGGCCTGAGCCGAGCGGGAGGGGCGCCCGCGGACCGGGCTCAGAGGTGCGAGATGTCGTTGACCAGGCGCACCGAGGCGTTGTCGTCGGGGTAGAACTCGACGATCGACAACGAGGCCAGGTCCAGGTGCAGCCGGTAGTACAGCGACGGTCCCACGTCGAGGCCGAGCCGCAGCATCGCCTTGATCGGGGTGACGTGGCTGACCACGACGACGGTGCGCCCGGCGTAGCGGTCGACGATCTCGTCGCGGACCGCGGTGACCCGCTCGAAGACCGCTTCGAGGCTCTCCCCGTCCGGCGGTTCCACCGTGGAGTCGCCGAGCCAGCTGCGGTGCAGCCGGGGGAACTCCGCGGCGGCCTCGGTGAAGGTGAGGCCCTCCCACCCGCCGAAGTCCGTTTCGAGCAGGCCGTCGTGGAAGGTGAGCTCGGAGCCGGTGGCGGCGGCGATCGCCTCGGCGGTCTGCCGGGTGCGGCCCAGCGGGGACGCGAGCACCGGGGCGCCGGGGACGCCGTCCATCTCGGCGAGCCGGGCGGCGGCGGCCCGGGCCTGCCGCTCCCCCAGTTCGGTCAGCGGCACGTCGCCGCGGCCGGAGTAGCGGCGGTCCACCGACATCGCGGTCTGCCCGTGCCGCACCAGCAGGATCTTGGTGGGCGAGCCGACGGCCCCGTTCCAGCCGGACGGCCGGGTGCGGTCCTGCGCGGCGGTACCGGACTCCGGAGCGGTGCCGGCGGGCGCGGCGGTACCGGTGGGCGCGGCGTCGGAGCCCCCGTCCGCGCGGTCGTCCATCGCCGCGTTGGCGAGCCGGTCCGCGTGCGCGTTCTCCGCCCGCGGGATCCAGTCGAAGGTGACGGAGGTGAACCCGGCGACGAGCTCCCGCGCCTCCTCGGCGAGGGCCCGCAGCGCCTCGTGCTTGATCTTCCACCGGCCGGAGAGCTGCTCCACGACCAGCTTCGAGTCCATCCGCACGGCGACGTCGTCGGCACCGAGCTCGGCGGCGGCGCGGAGCCCGGCGAGCAGCCCCTGGTACTCGGCGACGTTGTTGGTGGCGACGCCGAGCCACTTCGACCGCTCGGCGAGCACCGCTCCGGCGGCGTCGCGCACCACCGCTCCGCACCCGGCGGGCCCCGGATTGCCCCGGGAACCGCCGTCGGCTTCGACGACGACGCGCATCAGGAATCCTTGGTGCGCACCAGGATGGCGCCGCACTCCTCGCAGCGGACCACGTCGTCGGCGGCGGTGTCGCGCAGCTCGGCGAGCTTGGAGCGGTCGAGCTCGATGCGGCAGGCCCCGCAGCGGTTGCCCTGAAGCGGGCCGACGCCGACGCCCTTGGACTCGCGGATCCGGTCGTAGAGGGCCAGCAGCGGTTCCGGCAGCGTCCCGGCCACCGACTGGCGTTCGACGGTGCGCTTGGCCTCGGCGGTGTCCAGGTCGGTCATGGCCTCGTCGCGGCGGTGCTGCACGTCGGCGAGGCGCTGCTCGGCCTCCTCGACCCCGGCGCGGGCGCGGGCCACGTCGGATTCGAGCGCTTCGCGCTGCTCCATGACGTCGAGGAGCTCGTCCTCCAGGTTGCCCTGGCGGCGGGCGAGGGTCTGGAGCTCGTGCTGGAGGTCTTCGAGCTGCTTGGCGCTGCCGCCGGACTCCATCAGCTTGCGGTCGCGCTCTTCGCGCTTGCGCACCTGGTCGACTTCGCCTTCGAGCCGCTTCGCGTCGCGGTCGATGTCGCCGAACGAGGTCTGCGCGGCCACCAGCGAGTCCCGCTGGGCTTGCAGCTCGCGTTCGCGCTGGCCGATCTCCTCGAGTTCGGGCAGCGTGCGGCGGCGGTGGTTGACGCGGTTGAGCTCGGCGTCCACCTCCGCCAAGTCGAGCAACCTGCGCTGCACGGCGGGGTCGGCTTTCACGCGGGAGTCCTCCCAGAGTCGGGGGCCGTACCGGCGGCGTGAGCGGTCCACGGGTCGGTCCGGCGTGTGGAGACGAGAACCTCGACAGTATCCGGTAGCGCCGCGCCGACGACGTCGGCAGCCTGCTGGCACCACGGCCACTCGCTCGCCCAGTGCGCCACGTCCACCAGGGCGGGCACCTGAGCTCCCGGGAGGTCGCCGCGCGCGATGTGCTCCCCGGCGGGGTGATGCCGCAGGTCGGCGGTGACGTAGGCGTCGACGCCCGCGGCCTGCGCGGTGCCCAGCTGGGAGTCCCCGGCGCCACCGCACACGGCGACGGTGCGGATCTCCCGGTCGGGGTCGCCCGCGCCGCGCACGCCCCAGGCGGTGGTGGGCAGGTTCTCGGCGACGCGCTGCACGAAGCGGCCGAACGGTTCCGGCTCGGGCAGCGTCCCGATGCGGCCGAGCCCGGTGGCGGAGCCCTCGGGGTGCGGCGCGAGGGGCCCGGTGACGGTGAGGCCGATCGCCTCGGCCAGCGCGTCGGAGACGCCGACGGTGGCGGTGTCGGCGTTGGTGTGCGCGCAGTACAGCCCGATGCCGGCGCGGATCAGCCGGTGCACCAGCCGCCCCTTCGGGTCGTCGGCGGGGACGCCGTGCACGCCGCGCAGCAGCAGCGGGTGGTGTGAGACGAGCAGCTGCGCCCCGAAGTCCACCGCTTCGTCCACAGTGGACTCGACCGGGTCGACGCAGAACAGCACCCGCTGCACCACCGACTGCGGGTCCCCGCACACCAGCCCGACCGCGTCCCAGCTCTCGGCGAGCTCCGGCGGGTACGCGGCCTCCAGCGACTCCACGACGTCCTGAATCCGCACGGTCATCCGAATCGCACCCCTTGGTTCGGTCTTCGCACTATCCGAGAAGTTCGCGCAGCGCCCGGACCAGCACCGCGTTCCGCGCCGCATCGCGCACCGCCACCCGCAGGTGGTCCGGCCCCAGCCCGGGGAAGGTGTCGCCGCGGCGGACCGCGATGCCGCGCTCGCGCAGCGCGGCGCGCACCTTCTCGCCATTGTGGACTTCCAGCAGCAGGAACGGTCCGCGGGCCGGTCCGGCGACCGCGACGCCCGGCACCGCGGCCAGGTCGGCGGCGAACCGGTCCCGGGCCTCGGCGATCTCCACCGCCGCCCGCTCGGCCTCCGCGACGGCCTGCGGGGCGCAGCAGGCGGTGATCGCCGCCAGCGCGAGGGTGCCCAGCGGCCAGTGCGGGCGCGGCGCGGCCAGCCGCGCCAGCAGCTCCGGTTCGCCCAGCGCGTACCCGGCGCGCAGGCCGGGCAGCGCCCAGGTCTTGGTGAGGCTGCGCACCACCAGCACACCCGGGATCCGCTGCGCCGCGAGGGATTCCGGCTCGCCCGGCACCGCGTCGGAGAACGCCTCGTCGACCACGACCAGCCGCCCCGGGCGGGCCAGCCGCCGGATCGTCGCGGCCGGGTGCAGCACCGACGTGGGGTTCGTGGGATTGCCCAGCACCACCAGGTCCGCCTCGTCCGGCACCAGCGCCGGGTCCAGCCGGTGCTCGTCCAGCAGCACCCGCCGCACCGGCACGTCCGCGGCGCGCAGCGCGAACTCCGGCTCGGTGAACGACGGGTGCACCACCGCGGCCAGCGACGGGCGCAGCCCGGGCAGCAGCGCGAAGAGCTCCGCCGCCCCGGACAGCAGCAGCACCTCGGCCGGGTCCCGGCGGTGCCGCTCGGCGACGGCGGCGCGGGCCGCGAGGTCGTCGGCGGCCGACGGGTAGCGGCCCAGGTCGTCCAGCGCGGACGCCAAGTGCTCGCGCAGCCAGCGCGGCGGCCGTTCCAGCCGGACGTTCACCGCGAAGTCGAGCAATCCCGGTTCGGCGTCGACATCACCGTGGTGGCGCAGCAGCGCCCGCTCGTCCCCGCTCGTCATCGGAGGCAGTCTAACGACCGGCGGATGATCACCGGCGCCGATTCCCGGACCGGCAGCGGCGCCCCGTACGGTCGTTGGCCGGACATGTCGAGCCCGGTAGCCGCGCAAGGAGCCGCACGTGCACATCTCGTTCATCTGCACCGGGAACATCTGCCGATCGCCGATGGCGGCGGTGGTCTTCCGCGAACACGCCCACCGCGCGGGCCTGGCGGAGGTCGAGGTCAGCAGCGCCGGAACCGGGCCGTGGCACGTCGGCGAGGGCGCCGACCCGCGGACGCTGAAGGTCCTCGCCGACCACGGCTACCCCACCGAGCACGTCGCCGCGCAGCTCGGCGACGAGCACCTGGAAGCCGACCTGCTGCTGGCGATGGACGCCGGGCACCTGCGGGTGCTGCGGGACGCGCTGGACGACCCGGAGCGGGCCCGGCTGCTGCGCTCCTTCGACCCGGCCGCCGACGACGGCGCCGAAGTGCCCGACCCGTACTTCGGCGGCGACCGCGGCTTCGAGGACGTGCTCGCCATGATCGAAGCGGCGATGCCCGAGCTGCTCGACTGGACCCGCGAGAACATGTGAGCCGCCGGGTCGTCGGACCCGCGGTCGTCGCCGCTCCCGCCGGCGGCGGGGCCGCCGACCGGGCACGCGACCCGAGTGCCGCCCGGCACGAGTTCGAGGACGAGGCAGGTCCCATGGGTGAGATCGAGGACGTGGTGCTGCGCTGCACCGGATCCGCGGCCGTGTCGGTGCGGGCGCTCGGCGGCGGGGACGCCGGGGACTCCCGGTCGGTGCGGCTCGCCGACGGCCGCGAGGTGTTCGTGAAGACCAACCCGGACGGGATGCCCGGGGCGGTCGCCGCCGAAGCCGCCTCGCTGGCGTGGCTCGCCGAACCCGAGGTGGTGCCGGTGCCCGCGGTGCTCGGCAGCACCGAGCGGCACCTGGTCACCGAGCACCTCGGCTCCGGACCGCCGTCGGCCGCCGCGGCCGAGGAGCGCGGCCGCGGCCTGGCCCGGCTGCACGCCACCGGCGCCTCCGCGCACGGCGCACCGCCGCCCGGCGGTCCCACCGACGCGTGGATCGGGCTCGCGCCGATGCGCAACGAGCCGTGCCCGGACTGGCCCGAGTTCTACGCCGACCAGCGGGTCCGCCCGTACCTGCGCCGCGCCGTCGACGCCGGACTGCTCGGCGGGGAGGCCGCCGCGCTCGTCGACCGGGTCTGCGAACGGCTGCCCGAGCTGGAGGGCGCCGACGAGCCGCCGTCGCGGCTGCACGGCGACCTGTGGGCGGGCAACGTGCACTGGGACGGGCGCGACGCCTGGCTGATCGACCCGGCGGGGCACGGCGGGCACCGGGAGACCGACCTGGCGATGCTGGCGCTGTTCGGCTGCCCCCACCTGGACCGGGTGCTGGCCGCCTACGAGGAGGTGCGGCCGCTGGCCGAGGGCTGGCGAGCTCGGGTGGGCGTCCACCAGCTGTTCCCGCTGCTGGTGCACGCGGTGCTCTTCGGCGGCGGCTACGCGCGGCAGGCCGTCGCCGCCGCCCGCGAAGCCCTGGGCTGAGGCCGCCGGCCCGCTCACCTGGGCCGGGATCGTGTGCTGCACCGCACTGCGCCGGGGGTGGAGGGGACCTCCCGGTCCGCGCCGCCTACCGTGGTGGGGTGCGCCTGAAGTTCCTGCTCCGGCCCGGCTGGATCGGACTGATCCTGCTGGTCGTGCTGTTCGCGACGTTGTGCTTCACGCTCCTCGCGCCCTGGCAGTTCGGCCGCGACGACGAGACCCAGGCGCGCAACGCGGCCATCACCCACTCGTTCACGGCGGACCCGCAACCGCTGGCCGAGGTGCTGCCCGGCGGCGCCGCCCCCGGGCCGGACACCGAGTGGACCAAGATCACCGCCACCGGTTCGTACCTGCCGGAGGGCGAGACGCTGGCCTGGTTGCGGTCCGTGCAGGGCGAGCCCGCGATCGAGGTGCTCACCCCGTTCCGCACCACCACCGGCGAGACGCTGCTGGTCGACCGCGGCTTCCTGCGCCCGGTCGGCACCGACGCGCCGGACTACGACCCGGCGCCCGCCGGGCAGGTCACGATCACCGCGCGGGTCCGGATGGACGAGCGGGACCAGGAGCACCGGCCGGTCTTCGACCGCCAGGGGCACCGCTGGACCTACTCGGTGGACTCGCACGTCGTCGGGGCCGGCACCGGGATCGCGCTGCGGCCCGGCTACTTCGCGCTGGTGGAGGACCAGCCGGGCACGCTCGGCGCGCTGCCGCTGCCGCAGCTGTCGTCCGGGCCGTACTTCTCGTACGCGCTGCAGTGGATCTCGTTCGGCGTGATGGCGCTGGCCGCCATCGGGTATCTGATCTACGCGGAGCTGCGGCCGCCGGAGGACGCCGCCACGGGCGGGGCGCGGAAGCCGCGCAAGATGTCCGTCGCCGAGGCGGTCGCCGAGGACGAGCGCCGCGAACGCGAGCAGGCCGGTTCCGGCGAGTGATCAGCCGCGGCGCCGCACGCCGAGCGCGACCACCGCGACCGCGGCCAGCGCGCCGGTGACCGAGCCGATCACCCGGGACAGCTCCACGCTGCGCCGCACGTCGCCCGCGTCGGCGGTGCGCCCCTCCCCCATGATCGGCCGCTGCTCGGTGGTGTGGCCGTAGACGGTGCGCCCGCCGAGGCGGATCTGCAGCGCTCCGGCGAACGCGGCCTCGATCTGCCCGGCGTTCGGGCTCGGGTGCGCGGAGGCGTCCCGCCGCCAGGTGCGCCAGGCACCGCCCGCGGAACCGCCGACCACGGGCGCGCACAGCGCGGTCAGCACGGCGGCCAGCCGCGCGGGCCCCAGGTTCAGCGCGTCGTCCAGGCGGGCCGAGGCCCAGCCGAACCGCAGGTAGTGCGGGCTGCGGTGCCCGACCATCGCGTCCAGGGTGTTCGCCGCCCGGTAGCCGAGCAGGCCGGGGACGCCGAAGACCGCGCCCCACACCAGCGGGGCGACCACGGCGTCGGAGGTGTTCTCCGCGAGCGATTCGACGGTGGCCCGGGCGAGCCCCTGCTCGTCGAGGTGCGCCGCTTCCCGCCCGCACAGGTGCGCGAGGCGCCCGCGCGCGCCGTCCAGGTCGCCCGCGTCGAGCAGCCTGCCCATCGCGGTGCCCTCGTCGGCCAGCGAGGCGCCGCCGAGCACCGCCCAGGTCGCCAGCGCCGTCACCGCGGCCTCCGCGGCCGGGCCGCCGCGGCGCGCGGCGCGGTCGGCGAGCACGCCCAGCGCGGCGGTCCCGCCGACGAGCAGCCCGCTGTAGAGCACCCCCGCGGCGCGTTCGTCGCGGTGCAGCACCCGCTCCGCGGTCTGGGCGAGGCGACCGAAGCCGGCGACGGGATGCCCCCGCCGTGGGTCACCGAGTGCAGCGTCCGCCGCGACTCCGAGTAGCAATCCGACCGCTCGTCCCGCTCTCACCGCCGAGTCTCCCCCTTCGTTCGCCCGTCCGGGCAGCACAGAACGCTACCGCTGTCCCGGAGCACCGCGGCGGGCGGCACGCACGCAGGGTGAGCGTTCGCCGGGCTGTCGACCGGGAGCACCGGCACCACGGGTTATCGTGGCCGACCGTGACGGCCCCGGATCACGAAGCTGACGTGCTGCGCGCGGGGGTGGCGGGAACCGAAGCCGACTCCGCCGCCCCCGCGCAGGCACCGGACGACGTTCGGGCGGACCAGCAGCGGTTGCGGCTGTTCGCCTACCTGAGCGCGCGCGAGCACCGCACCTACCTGGCGATCATGCGGTTGTTCACCTCGACGCTGCTCGCCGACCTGTCGATCGGCGAGGTGACCGCCGCGCTGGCCGCCGCCGAGCGCGAAGGCCGCATCGACCCTGGCGAGTCCGATGTGGACACCGTGGTGGAGCGGCTCAAGCAGCTGCGCAGCTGGGGGAACCTGGTGCTGGGCCGCCGGGAGACGATCGCGGCCAGCATCGCCGAGTTCCAGCACGGCAGCGTCCGCTACCAGGTCAGCAAGCTCGCCGTCCGGGTGCAGCGGGACATCGACGCGCTGCTGCGGGTCCCCGAGGGCGCCCGCGAGGTGTCCCGCGAGCTGCTGCCCGCCATCGAGCGCGGCCTCGGCGAGATCGGGTCGGCGCTGTCCGCCGCGCTCACCGCCGAGCACCGCGAACCGGGCTCGAAGCGCGCCCGGCAGACCAGGGAACGGCTCGCCGAGCACGTCACCACCGTGTTCCTGCAGCACGCCGAGCTCGCCGCCACGGTCCGCGACTTCTACGCCTACCTCGGCGAGATCGTCACCCGCCACCACCTGGCGCCGGACGAGATCTCCGGGTTCCGGAACCTGCTGGTCGAGTACATCCAGATGGTCGTGGAGGACGTGCTGCGGCACACCGAGACGATCGCGGGCTCGCTGGCCGGTCTGGCCGGGGCGCGCGGCGAGCTGCTGCGGCTGCTGGGCCCGGCCGACCAGCTGGGCACCGACGTGGAGCGGGCGCGCGGGCGGACCGCCGCGGACTGGCAGGAGCTCACCGACTGGTTCGTGGACGCGCCCGGCCGCCCCAGCCAGGTCGCGGCGCTGCGCGAGGCGACGGCGCGCGCCATCGGTTCGCTGCTGGCGAGCGTGAAGCGCGCGACCTCCGGCGGCGGGCTGCTGCCGGGCCGCCGCGGGGAGCTGCTGAAGCTGGCCCGCTGGTTCGACGAGGCCGAACCGCACGAGGCGCACCGGCTGTACGCGGCCGCGTTCGGGCTGCACTCGGCGCGGCACCTGCTGCCCGCCCCGGACTACGACAGCGACAACCACGACGTGCCGTGGCGGGACGGCCCGGTGCAGGACGTGGTGGTGAGCGTGCGCAGCCGCGGTGATCGCGGAGCGCGCGGCCGCACCTCGCGGGTGCTGGACGACCCGATGACCGAGGAGACGCTGCTCGCGGAAGCCCGCGAGGAGGACGCGCGGCGCGGCCGGGCCGTCGCCGAACTCGCCGCGGCGGGCGGGTCGCTCGCCGAGACGCGGCTGTCCGGGGAGGCGCTGGACGTGCTGTGCGAGCTGCTGACGCTGGCGATGGCGCAGCGCGACAGCGCCCACGACCCGGGCACCGCGCTCGACCCGGTGCACCGGCTGCGGGTCACGGTGCGGCCCGAACCGGGCACGCACACCCGCATCCGCAGCAGCGCGGGCGCGCTGACCCTCAACGACGCCGTGCTCGACGTGCGCGGCGACGGCGCGATCCCGGCGGAGGCGACCCGATGACGGCGGCGACGAGGTCCTTCGACGAGCTGTCGTCCATCGACGCCTCGAACGTGGTGCGCTGCGCCCGGGCGCTGCTGCGCCGCCCGCTGCTGCGGGAGGGCACCCCGGACGGCGACCTGCTGCCGATGATCTACCGGCAGCGGGCGGCGCTGCACGAGGTGTTCTCGGCGCTGCTGGGCTACCGGCTGGTGGTGGAGCGCCGGTTCGCGCGGCTCTACAAGTCCGGGCCGGGCGCGGACGCCACCCGCGGCGAGCCCTCGCTGACGCCGCGCGGCTACGCCTACCTGGCGCTGACGCTGGCCACCCTCACCGGCATCGGGCGGCAGGTGCTGCTGTCCCGGCTGGTCACCGACGTGCGCGCCGCCGCGGTGGAGGCGGGCGTGCCGGTGGTGGACGACCCGGCGGACCGGCGGGCGCTGACCGCGGCGCTGCGGCACCTGGTGGCGCTCGGCGTGATCAGCGAGACCGAGGGCACCGTGACCGCGACCGACTCCACGGCCGAAGCGCTGATCACCATCGACACCGACCTGCTGGGTCAGCTGCCCGCGGGCCCGATCGGGACCGCGGACGGCCCGGCCGAGCTGGTGGCGGCCGCGGCGCAGGCCGGGCCGCGCAGCGTCGAGCACGTGGTGCGGCGGCGGCTGGTGGAGGACCCGGTGGTGCTCTACGCCGACCTGCCCGCCGAGCAGCGGGACTGGCTGCTGAAGAACTTCGGCGTGGAATCCCGGCTGCTGGAGCGGTTCTTCGGCCTGGTCACCGAGGTCCGCTCCGAGGGCGTCGTGGTCAGCGACCCCGAGGACTACCTGACCGACACCCCGTTCCCCGGCACCGGCACGGTCGCCCGGGTGGCGCTGCTGGCGCTGCCGCGGCTGCTGGAGCTCGGCGAACCCCGCGAGTCCGACGGCAGGCACCCGGTGACCCGGGACCAGCTCGCCGAGGTGTGCGCGGACCTGGTCGAGTCCTACCCGGCCGCGTGGTCCCGCCAGGCCACCGAGGAACCGGCGGAACTGGTCCGCTCGGTCGCCGACCTGCTGCGCCGCCTCGGCGTGCTGCGCGGCGAGGCCGCCGACGGCACCGCCACCACCGGGGAGGATCATGGCGGGCTCACCTGGTGGCTGAGCCCGGCCGCGCACCGGTGGCTGCCGGAGCCCGACGCGACGCCCGCGCCCGGCCGGGAACCGGAACCCCCGCCGGCCCCGGAACCGCCGGGCCTGTCCCTGTTCGACGACCTGGAAGAGGACGGTGCACGGTGAGCCCCGACGACGCGACCGCAGCGGTGGACGCCACCGCCCCCCGCCCGGGCGACGCGACGCTCTCCGCGGGTCCGGTGCACCGCTGGCGGCTGCACCGCGGCGGCATCGTGAACATCTGGCAGTACGCCGAGCACACCTTCGACCTCTCCGGCGGGCGCGCGATCTTCCAGGGCACCAACGGTTCCGGGAAGTCCCGGACGCTGGAGCTGCTGCTGCCGCTGTGCCTGGACGGGGACCTGCGGCAGCTGGGTTCGAAGGGCTTCGACACGGTCAGCATCCGGCGGCTGATGCTGGACGAGTACCCGGGCGGGCCGAACCGGATCGGCTACGCGTGGGTGGAGCTGCGCCGCGATTCCCCCGACGGCGGCGAGGAGTTCCTGACCTGCGGGGTCGGGGTGAAGGCCTCGAAGACCTCGCAGGCGGTCAGCGACTCGTGGCGGTTCGTCACCTCGCGGCGGGTGGGGATCAACCTGCACCTGGTGGGCCCGGAGCGGGTGCCGCTGGGTCCCGCGCAGCTGCGGGACCTGCTGGGCGCGGACTGCGTGCTCGACGACCAGGGCTTCCGCGCGAAGATCGCCGCGCAGGTCTACGGGGTGCCCGCGGCGCGCTACGGCGACCTGCTGCACCTGCAGCGCACGCTGCGGAACCCGGACGTGGGGCTGAAGGTGCTGGAGGGGCAGCTGGAGCAGATCCTGTCCGACGCGCTGCCCCCGCTGGAACCGGCGCTGATCGAGCGGCTGGCGAGCTCGTTCGACGACCTGGAGTCGATCCGGGAGAACATCGTCCGGCTCACCGGCGCCGACAAGGCGCTCGGGGCGTTCCTGTCCACCTACTCGGGTTATGCGCTGGGGGCGCTGCGGGAGCGCGCCGAGTCGATGCGCTCGGCGCAGGACCGGCTGGCGGTGCTGCGCAAGGAGCTCGCGAAGCTGGACCGCCAGGTCACCGCGCACCGCGAGGAGCGGGACACCGCGCAGCGCACCGTCGCCGAGCTGGAGCAGCGCGAGGGCACGCTGGAGTCGAGCATCGAGGCGCTGCGCTCGCACCCGGCGTACGCGGAGCTGCAGAACCTGCGGGACCGCGAACGCGTCGTGGAGGGCGCGCGGTCGGCGGCGGTCGCGGCGCTGGAGACCGCGGCCCGGCACCGCGCGCAGGAGGAGCGGTCGGCGGAGTCGGTGCTGGGCACGCTGCGCAGGCTGGTGGGCGACGCGGAATCCGCGGAGCAGGCGGCGCAGCGCGCGAACCGGCAGCTGGCCGCGGCCGGTCTGGACGGGAACCTGGTGCCGCGCCCGCCGGAGGTGCCGAAGGCGGAACCGATCAGCGTGCCGGAACGGGTGCGGGCCGCGCCGGAACCGGACGCGGAGCCGCTGGAAGTGGACCGGCGCAGCGCACCCGAGGTGGACACCGACGACCTGGCGCGCCGGTTCCGCACCGTCGCCGACCGGTCCGCGAAGGCGAGCGCGGAGGCGCAGCGCCGCGGGGCGTGGACGTTGACCTTGCACCAGCAGGCGGTGGAGCTGGACCGGCAACGCGAGCAGGTCGGCAAGCTGCAGCAGCAGGCTCGGCAGGCGCAGCTGATCGCCACCGAGTCCGTCGGCAGGCGCAACCAGGCGCAGCAGCGGCTGCAGGAGGCGGCGGCGGACTGGCGGAACCGGGCGCAGCGCTGGGGATCCGAGCATCCGGAGTCCATCGTGGACGATCCGGTGCCGGAGCCGCCCGCGCAGGAACGGCTGCTGGCGGACCGGTCCGCGGCGCGCGCCGCGCAGGAACGCGCGCGGCAGTGGGCGCGGCCGCGGCTGCAGGAGGCGCGGCAGCGGATCTCCGCGGTGGAGCGGGAACTCGGCGAGGTGCGCGCCCAGGTCCGCACCGGGGAGCAGGAGCTCGCCGAACTGCGCTCCGGGGTCGAGCGCACCCCGGCCCGCCCGGACTGGGCGGCCGCGGAGCGCGCCGAGCAGGACGGGCGCGCGTTCTACCGGCTGGTGGACTTCCAGCCGTCCCTCGACGACGCGCAGCGCGCCGGGCTGGAGGCCGCGCTGCAGGCGTCCGGCCTGCTCAACGCGTGGGTGTCCGCGCGGGGCACCGTCGCCGGTTTCGAGGACGTGCTGGCGGTGCCGGGTGAGCCGGGTTCGGCCGGGACGCTGGCGGAGCTGCTGGTGCCCGCGCCGGAGCCGGGTTGCCCGGTGCCCGCGGAGCAGGTCGCCGCACTGCTCGCCTCCGTGTCCACAGTGGACGCGGCGGGGCTGTCGGTGGACACCTCGGGCCGCTGGCGCGCCGGGGTGCTCTCGGGTGCGTGGCACAAGGAATCCGCCGAGTACGTCGGCGCGGGGGCCCGCGAGCGGTCCCGGGCCCGGCGCATCGCCGAACTGGAGGAGCAGCTGGCCGCGCTGCGCGAGCAGATCGGTGACGTGGAGAAGCGGCACCGCGAGGCCACCGAGCACGGCGACGCGCTCGAACGCCACCTCGAATCCTTCCCCGACGACGCCGACCTGGTGACCGCGCACGCCCAGGTCGCCACCGCCACCGACGCCGCCGAGGACGCCGACCGGCACGCCAAGCAGGCCCGCGGCGAACTCGACGAGACCGACCAGCGCTGGCAGGCGACCCGCGCCGAACTGGTGCGCGCCGCGGGCGAAGCGGACCTGCCGCCGGAGACGCAGGCGCTGGAGCAGGCCAACCGGGCCGCGACCGAGGCCCGCACTGCCATCGACGCGCTGCACGAGGTGCTCGAATCGCGCTGCCTGGCGACGCTGGCGGACCTGCGCGACATCGCGCTGCACCACGACGCCGCGGTCGCCGACCGGATGGAAGCCGAATCGCAGGCCGAGCAGCGCTGCGCCGAGCACACCGAGCAGGCCGCCGGGCTCACCGAGCTCAACGACGCCGTCGGCGGGCAGGCGCAGGAGATCTCCGGGAAGGTCGGCGAGCTGGAGCGGGAACGCGCCCGGCTGCGCGAGGACCTGCCCGCCGCGCGGGAGCGGATCAGCACCGCCCGCGAGCAGGTGGTGCGGCTGGAGACCCAGCAGGAGACCAAGCACGCCCAGCTCGCCGGCCGCGAAGCCGACGCCGAGGCCGCGTCCACCGCGTTCACCGCCGCGCTGCGGGTGCCGGGCGCGTGGGCCGCGGCCGAGGTGGTGCCCGCCGAGGACGACGCGGACCGGAACGCGGAACCGCCCGCCGACCCGGCGGAGGCCGCCGAGCTGCTCGCCGCGGCCGGCGACCGCAAGACCGCGGGCGAAACGGCCGTGCTCAACCGGTTCCAGGCGTTGCAGCAGTCGCTCAGCGGCGGCTACGACATCACCGCGGGCGACCAGCAGGGCCTGCTCACCGTCACCGTCACCGGCGAGGAGGGGCCGCAGCCGGTCGCGGACGCCGCCCGCCGCGTCGCCGAACGCCTCGCCGAGCAGCGCGGGTTCCTCAACGAGCGCTACCGGTCGATCTTCGCCGACTACCTGATCCGCGACCTCGCCGAACGCCTGCGCGGCCAGGTGACGGTGGCCGAGGACCTGTGCAAGCGGATGAACGAGGTCCTCGACGGCGCCCGCTCCAGCCAGGGCGTGCACGTCCAGCTGGAGTGGGAACCGGCGCCGTCGCTGGGCGACGACATCAAGCAGGCCGTCGACCTGGTGCGCACCCCGTTCGCCGACCGCAGCGACGACCAGGACTCGTTGCTGCGCAAGGTGTTCACCGACCTCATCGAGGCCGAGCGGGACAGCGCCTCCGGCGGCTACGCGGAGATCCTGTCCCGGGCGCTGGACTACCGCTCCTGGTTCGCGTTCACCGTGCGCGTCCGCGACACCGGCCCCGAGGGCAAGCCGCGGGTGCGCCGGTTGCGGCAGCTGTCCTCCGGCGAGACGCGGCTGATCTCCTACGTGACGCTGTTCGCCGCGGCCGCCGCGTTCTACGACGCGGTGAGCGTGTCCTCCGGCGGGCGCGGGCCGCTGCGGCTGGTGCTGCTGGACGAGGCGTTCGAGCGGCTGGACGATCCGACGATCGCGCGGATGCTGGGGCTGCTGGTGGACCTGGACATGGACTGGCTGATCACCTGGCCCAGCGGGTGGGGCGTGTCGCCGAAGATCCCGAAGATGCACATCTACGACGTGCTGCGGCCGCGCAGCGGGCACGGCATCGCCTGCACCCACACGACGTGGGACGGTCGGGACATGGAGCGCACTGATGGCTGAGGTGTCCGCGCGGGTCCGCGAGCAGGTCCGCGCCGCGTGGGGCGGTGCGGTGCTGCGCGAGTTCTGGGCGCAGGCCCGGGAAGCGCTGGAATCGGCGAAGCGGCCGGACCGGTTCTCCGTCGCGCTGCCCGACGAGACGACCCGCGCCGCGGTCAGCGAGATCTACGGCCGGGAGCTGTACCTCGGGCACTCCCGGATCATGGTGGCGAAGCTGGACCAGGTGCTGCGCGCCGACGGCCGGTTCGGGCTCGGGCTGGCGCAGGTGCTGGAGGTGCTGCACGGCGAGCCCGTCGCCACCGCCGGTTCCGGTGCGCCGGCACCGGAATCCGCCGCGATCGCGCAGGCGCGCGCGGCCCTCGCCGCGCACGGCCTGGACCGCTCGCCGTGGGCGGAGGCGTGGGCGCGCTGGCTGCACCAGTACGGCCGCGTCGCCGAGGCCGAGCTGCCGCGGCTCACCGACCGGGCCGGGTCGGTGCTGGCCGCGCTCGCCCTGGACCCGGGCGCGGCCCCGGCGGTGTGGGTGTCCCGCGCCGACCTCGCCACGCCGGACGAGCCGACCGAGCTCGACGACGGCGGCGCGCTGAGCCGCATCGTGCTGCGCGCCGCCGCGCTCGCCCACCACGTGGACCCGCCCGCCGGCGAACGGGAGCGCCGGTCGTTGTGGGAGCGCTGCGGGGTGACCGTGGACGACGTGGCGGGCACGGTGCTGAGCTGGGCGCTGCCGCTGCGCGGCGCGGACGCCTGGTCCCGGTCGATCACCGGCCGCACCGAGCTGGGCCTGCCCACGCACCTCACCCACCGCGACCTGGCGGCCGCCCCGGAACGGCTCGTCGAACCCGGCGCGGTGGTGGCGGTGTGCGAGCGGCCGCGGCTCGTGGAGGCGTCGGTGCGGGCGGGGATCCGGCATCCGCTGGTGTGCGTGTCGGGCACCCCGTCGACGGTGGCGCTGGCGCTGCTGGACCGGCTGCGGGCGGACGGCGCGCTGCTGCGCCACCACGGGGACTTCGACTGGCCGGGCATCGCGGTCGCCCGCTCGCTGTGGTCGGAGCGCCAGGTGGGGTTGTGGCGCATGTCGGCGGCCGACTACCGGGCCGCGGTGGACCGGGCCGCGCGGGAGCGGCTGGACCTGCCGAACCTCGTCGGCACCCCGGTCGAGACGCCGTGGGACCCGGAGCTGGCGGAGCTCATGTCCACCGCGTCCCGCGCGGTGGAGGAGGAGACGTTCCTGTCCACCCTCCTGGACGACCTCCGCACCGGGACGCTCCCCTGATCGGCCTGTCCCGTCCCGCCGCGGGGCGGGCGAACCGCTGAGGTTCCGCCACCTGGTGCTGCGCGGCGGAAGTGGGGGCGGGGCAATGCCCGCGCCCGAGCCACGGGAGCGGACGCCGGCGATCAGGTGGGTTCGATCAGCGTGCGGTGGTGGGTGACGACCTTCCGGAAGGCGCGGACGTAGCCCTCCGCCAAGGCCGGGTCGTCGTGCGGGACGGTGACGGTGAGGGTGTTGCGGTGCCTGCGCTCGGCCCGCGGGTACTGCCCGGCGCGGTAGCGCGGCCACCCCTCCGGCAGGTTCGGGAACATCCGGTTCGGCGCGTCGAACAGCGGGTGCTCGTTCAGCGGCCGCGGCGCCCGCGGGTGGTCCACCTCCAGGCAGCCCTCGGCGCGCAGCGCGGCGACGAGCGCGTCCACCGGCAGCCCGCCCAGCTCCTCCGGCCGGTGGACCAGCGCCAGCGCGTACCAGGCGGGCGCCACCCGCGCCGGCACCTCCGGCACACCGATGCCGGGCAACCCGCGCAGCTCCGCGATCATGTGCGCGGCCAGCTGCCGCCGCCCGCCGAGCCTGCGGTCCAGCTCGTCGAGCTGGCCCAGCGCGAGCGCCGCCGCCAGCGGGTGGATCCGCTGCGCCAGCCCGGTCCCGGTGACGACGTAGCGGCGCAGCGGGTGGTCGATGGGGATCTCGCCGCGGCACCTGGCGCCGTCCTGGCCGTGCAGCAGCACCCGGTGGTGCAGGTCGTCGACGTCGTTGAGCACGAACCCGCCCTCCCCCGCCGACAGCGGCTTCGACCCGCCCATGCTGAACGCCGCCACGTCCCCGAAGGTGCCGACGCGCCGCCCGCCGACCGCGGCACCGTGCGCGTGCGAGCCGTCCTCCACCAGCCGCAGCCCGCGCCGCTCGGCGATCTCCGCGAGCGCCTCGATCCGGGCGGGCACGCCCCACAGGTGGGTGGCCACGATCGCCTTGGTGAACGGCGTGATCGCCGCTTCCACCTGCAGCGGATCGATGTTGCCCAGCTCGTCGCAGTCGACCAGGACCGGTTTGACCCGCAGGTGGAACAGCGGCGTCGCGGTGGGGTGCGCGGTGTAGGCGGGCACGATCACCTCGTCGCCCTCGGCCAGCCCCAGCGCCGAGTACGCGGCGTGCAGCGCGGCCGTCCCGGACGAGGTGGCGACCGCGTGCCGCACGCCGAAGAACTCGGCCAGCTTCCCCTCCAGTTCGGCGATGATCCCGGTGCGGCCGGGCAGCGACACCGCGCTGTAGAGCTGCGCGGTGACCGCGACCGCGGTGTTGATGTCCACCGGCGGCCAGGAGATCTGCGGGCCTGCGGTCCGCACCACGGGGGGACCGCCGTGGATCGCCAAGGGGCTGCTCACATGATCAGATCCTTCGGGTCCGCGCCGCGGGAACGGGGCCGGAAGGCGCGAAATAGTTGTGCGTGCGAAGACTTCTGGGGACATTTTTCGCTCAGCTACCCGCCATCTGTGTGAAACGTGCCGTCGCCGTCGGAGAACCTCGACTCAAGGGGATCGCACGCCCCGGGAGTGTGCGTAGGCTGAGCGCTCGCTCACGGTGAGCTCACGCACACGCACGCCGGACACGATGGGGATGGTGACCATGACCGGCCAGGCGAAAGCGGACCTGGACGCCGCAGCCGAACAAGACGCGTTCGTCGCCGAATTCCGGCGCTGGCGCGACGTTCGCGGCCTCTCCAGATCCGCGCTGGCCCGGGAGATGGGCTACAGCCGGTCGTACGTGTCGAAGGTCGAGAGCGGCGGGGAGCACGCCTCCCGCGAGTTCGCGCAGGCCGCCGACGGCGCGTTGAACGCAGGCGGCTCGCTGCGGCGCGCCTGGCGGGAGCAGAACGCGGTTCCCGCTCCGCGCAAGCCCAGCCCGCCCCAGCACGCCGCCCCGGCCATCGAACCCGCGGGCGGGCTGGTGGTCGAGCACGATCACGCGGAACTGTTCTACGTCAACGGTTCCTACCGCGCCACCATGCGGCGACATCTGGTCAACAACGGCACCGAGCCGATCACCCGCTACCTGATCCGCGTCTCGGTGGACCGGTTCCCCGGCGACCCCGAACGCTCCAACCGGCTGTACCGGGACAATCCGCTGACGTGGGAGGAGATCGACCTCCAGGCCTGGCACGGGGAGAAGCGCCAGGAACCGATGCGCTGGAGCGTGCAGCACGACCGGGACGCGTTCAAGGAGGTGTGGCTGCTCTTCGCGAACGACTCGGGCCGATTTCCCCTGTATCCCGGGGAAAGCGCGTGGATCGAGTACACCTACACCGTCAGCGACGACAAGTGGGGCCACTGGTTCCGGCGGGCCGTGCGGCTGCCCACGACGCGGTTATCGGTGACGTTGAACTTCCCCACCGAGCTGGACCCCGCGGTGTGGGGCCTGCACACCTCGATGACCGCGGAATCCATGCCGTTCCACACCGCGATCGAAACCCGCCACGAGCAGGGCCGCACGATCTACGCGTGGTCCACCGAAGATCCGCCGCTGCACGCGCGGTACCGGCTGGAGTGGCACTTCCGCAACGACTCCCCCACCACGCCGTCCGGGCCGCCGAAACCCAGCGAGACCATGACCGCGCTCGGCATCGTGCAGGAGGGCGATCCGATGCTGCGCCGCTCGGCACGGCCGTTCACGCTGCCTGCCGAGGCAGAGGACGCCCGCCGCGTGATCAACGAGCTGCACTCGGCGACGCAGCGCATCTCGAAGGCGCACACCTTCGGCAAGGGCATGGGCATCGCGGCGCCGCAGATCGGCATCGAGCGGGCCGCGGCCATCGTCCGCCCGCCCGGCAGCGACGACCTGATCACGTTGCTGAACCCGCGCGTCATCGAATCCGGCGAGCAGGGCGACGAGCAGTACGAGGGGTGCTTGAGTTTCTTCGACGTGCGCTGCCTCGTGCCGCGCCCGGCGGTGGTGCACGTGGAGCACCAGGACATCACCGGGGAACGCCGGATCACGATCTTCGAGCGGGGCGTGGCGCGGCTGGTGGCGCACGAGGTGGACCACCTCTACGGGGTGCTGTGCAGCGACCACCTGCCGCCGGACGTGGCGCCGATCCCGGTGGAGCAGTACCGCGGCACCGGCTCGAACTGGCATTACCCGGAAGGCTGATCCGCCTTCTGCTGCTTGCTGAGCGGGTGACGGAACCTCAGCGGCCTCCTCGCTGCGGGATCTTTTTCACCGGTGGCTCCGCCACAGGAGAAGACGCCGTCCTCGCGAGGCGGCCGCTGCGAACCCGCGGGTGGTCCGGTTGATCTGGTGGTCGGCGGCTCAGCGGCTTCGCCGCTGACAGGAAAGAGATGGGGGTGGTGATCGGCTTTGCGGTGCTTACATAACGTTGCGTAATCGATTCTTGGCGACGGGAAGGGCTCTCGAACGGGGGAGGACGCGCGGGTTTTCAAGATCGACGCACGTTCGCGCACGTTCTTTCGGGTAGTGTGCGGCCGCGGCGCTTGGACGGTCCCACCTGGCGCGGGACCATCGGAGCAAGGCTCGCGGCACCGGTCCACCCACCCTCCTGGACCGGACAAGCCCACCCGGAGCCGACGGAGGCGGCCATGTTCACCTTTCCCGTGGAACCAGCGGACCTGTTCACCGAGCGTGCTCGGAACTTCCGGAGCTGGGGCGTGCCGACGGCGGTGATCGCCCGCGTCCGGCACCGCGTCGACGACGTGTGGGGGCGCGGCCGCACCGGCTGGGTCCCGGTCTGGGCGGAGGAGGCCCGGCGCGCCGAGATCGAGCAGGACTGGGCGCGCGCCGCCGCCTGCTGGGGCGCCGCCCGGTTCCCCTGCCTCGCCACCGCGGACCGGCGGGAGGCCTACGCCCGCCAGCTCGACTGCTTCCGGCACGCCACCGCGAACCTGCCCGTCGCGTTCCGGCGCTACCAGCTCGACGTCCCCTACCGGCAGCGGTCCACCCGCGTCACCGCGCACGTCTACCGGCGGCGCCGCGGCGTGAGCGACCAGCTGCTGCTGCTCTGCGGCGGCGTCGACACCTGGAAGGTCGAACTGCACCGGATGGCGCTGCGCATCTCGCTGGTCAGCGGGCTCACCGTCGCCGCCGTCGACATGCCCGGCACCGGCGAATCCCGGGTGCCGCTGGCCGCCGACGCCGACCTGCTGCTCGCGGGCACCACCCGGCAGCTCGCCGACCGCACCCGGTGCGCGAAGACCGCGGTGCTCGGCCTGAGCTTCGGCGGGCACTGGGCGGCGAAGCTCGCGCTCACCGGCAGGGTCGACGCCGCCATCGACCTCGGCGGGCCGATCGGGGCGTGCGGCTCCGCCGTCGACGTGCTCGGGCTGCCGCACGGCATGGCCGGGTCCGTCGGCAACGCGCTGCACCTGGCCGAGCTGCCCGGGCGGGCCGAAGCCGACCGGTTCTCCCTGGAGTTCTCGCTGCGCAGGCAGGGCCTGCTCAGCACCCGGTCCGCGGCCCCGCTGCTGGCGATCAACGGCACCGGCGACCCGTACGTGCCGCTGCGGGACACCATCGCGCTCGCCGACCGGCCGGAGGCGGAGGTCTGGCTGGTGCCCGGCACCGGGCACTGCGCGCGGGAACGGCTGCCGCGGGTGCTGCCGCCCGCCATCGCCTGGTTGCTGGCGGAGCTCTCGCCGCGCTCGGTGCGCAGGCAGCTCGCCGCGCGGGCGCTGCGCACCTCGCTCGGCGACGCCGTCACCGGCCCCGCGCACGTCACCGGCACCGACGGGCACGTCGAGACGATCAGCGCCCGCACCCGCCGCCCGCACCGCGCGACCGGCCCCGGCGCCGCCTGAGCCACCGGCCGCCTCGCGGATGGACGGCTCCGTCGCCCGGTGCTCCTCCGGGTGGGTGCGTCGCTGTCGATCGGTGCGCTCGCACCGGTGTCGGGGCGGGGCGCGCGCTCCCGGCCCCGATCGCAACCGTGACCCGCGTTCGAGCGGCCGCGAACGCCGAACCCCGCGCGGCCGCCGCGGGCTCACGTCGCGGCGGGCTCCGGCTCCGGATCGCGGGTGAGCGCCTCGGCGATCTCCTCCGCCGCGGGCGGAGCATCCCGGTACCAGGCGCCGACCGCCACGAACAGCAGCAACGACACGAGCACCGGCGAGACCACCGTGATCGCCTCGGACAGCCCCAACGCGTACTTCGCGAGCGCGAAGGTGAGCAGTCCGCCCGCCCAGGAGCTCAGCGCGGCGGTGGGCCCGACGTGCCGGAACGGCCGCAGCATCCCCAGCATCATCGGGATCGAGATCGGCCCGATCAGCGCGCCCACCCAGGCGACGATGATGCCCAGCACGCCGCCGAGGTTCTCCGCGTTCAACGCGAGCACCACGCTGAGGAACACGAACACCACCGTGAGCACCCGGCCCGCCCGCAGGAACTGCTCGTCGGTGAACTCCCCGGCACGGCGCCACACCCGCGGCAGCACGTCGCGGGTCATCACCGCCGAGATCGCGGTGGCGTCGGACGCGGCCATCGCCATCGTGTGCGAGAAGACGCCGACCAGCACCAGCCCCAGCAGCCCGGCGGGCAGGAACTGCAAGGCCATCTCGGCGTAGACGTCCTCGGAGTTCTCCACCCGCACCAGCAACGGCGCCGCGAACATCGGCAGCATCAGCACGACGGGCCACACCAGGTAGAGCGCGCTGGACAGCAGCGCCGTGCGCCGCGCCGCCGCCGAGGTGGGGGTGGCGATGTAGCGCTGCGCCAGGTTCCACATGCCGCCGTTGTACTCGAACGTCTTCACCAGCACGTACACCAGCAGGAAGTACGCCGGATAGCTGCTCGTGGTCGGCGAGGTGTGGCCCGCCGGTAACGCGGACCAGAAGTTCGCGTAGCTGAACCCCCGGTCCGCCAAGGCGATGCCGACCGCACCGATCATCGCGAACGCCGCGACCCCCTGGATCACGAACTGCCCCAGCTCGGTGAGCGCGTCGGCCCACAACCCGCCCGCGGTGCAGTACACCAGCGTCACCGCCGCGGTGATCACGATGCCCCAGCCGAGCGGGATGCCGACGAACTCGTTGAGCAGCAACGCGATCGCCGACCACTTGGCCGCCACGTCGAACACCTTCAGCAGCGAACCGCTCCACGCCAGCACCTGCTGGGTCGGCACGTTGAACCGCCGGGCGAGGTACTCCAGCGGGGAGGCGATGCGGTAGTGCGTGCGCAGCCGGTTCCACTTGGGGGCGAACAGGAAGGCCCCGATGCCGGTGGCGACGGCCAGCGGGAACATGAACACGACGTAGGACACGATGCCCTGGTCGTAGGCGACCCCGGCGTAGGCGACGAACACGACGGCGCTGTAGCCGGACATGTGGTGCGAGATCCCGGCCAGCCACCACGGCATCCGGCCGCCCGCCGTGAAGAAGTCCGCGGTGTCGGCGACCTGGCGATGCGCCCAGACACCGATCGCCAGCATGATCAGCAGGTACCCTGCGATGATCACCCAGTCCAACGGGTGCATGTGGTGTCCCTTCCCTGGCCGGAGGAATCCGGCTCTCACGTCGTTGTGGGGGTTCGCCGCCGGCGCGGCTCTCGGGCGGTGCGGAGTGCGTTCAAGCTAGGGAGGCGGGACATCCGCGGCAATCGGTTGCCACTACTTGCCACGGGGTCGCGGGCGGCGGCCCCCCCCCCCCACGCCGCTAGGGCTCGTCGCCGGCGGTGCCCGGGACCTCGGCGTCGATCGCCGCGATCAGCTCGTCGTCCGAGGCCAGGTCCGCGTCGAGGGCCGCGAGCACCGCGCGGGCGCCGGAACGCGCCGCCGGTACGAGGTCCGCGGACGTCGGATCGTGGACGTCACCGCCGCGGAAGTGGGCGATCCACGCGGCGAGCACCACCACCGCGGCCTCCGGCAGCCGACCGGCGCCGCGTTCGCGGTGCAGCACCGGCAGGACGCGCGCCAGGATCTTCTGCGAACCGTCCACCGCGATCTGCCGCAACCGGTGCTCGACGCCCGGTGCCGCGAAGCGCCGCCGCAGCGCGGCCCGGTACTCGTCGAGTTCCGCGGCGGGCAGCGGCAGGTGCCGCGCGGCGGTGTCCCACCACGACTCGATCAGCCCCGCGAGCACGGGATCGTCCATCGCCTCCCGCACCGTGGCCCGGCCGCGGCCCGGCGCGGCGTAGGCGAGCAGGCTGTGCGCGCCGTTGAGCAGCCACAACTTCCGCCGCTGGTAGTCGTCGACGGAGTCGAGGGGGCCCCGCCCCCCCCGGGGGCCCCCGGGGCCCCCCCCCCCCCGGGCCCGCCCCCCCCCCCGGCCAAGGGCGGCGTGGGGGCACCCCCCCGC